>CAJONT010000082.1 GCA_905235975.1 uncultured Prevotella sp. | reverse complement strand
GCGGTAGTCGTCGATGGGAATCTCCACATCGGGTTCGCTCAATTCGCCCTGCTGCGGCAGTTGGAATCGCAGGTACTTGATGTTGAGCCCCCTTTCTATCCACATCGACTCATAGTAAGTCTGTATAGACAGGATGGTCTTGGTAAGCGAGTCGAGGCCCTCCGTATGGTAGAGGTCGACGGTGTCCATCTGCACGGGCAGCCTGTTCCTCTCCACCATATACGAGGTGTAGGTATAGAGAAAGTTGGAGTCTGTCTTCAGGTGTATCACACCCTCGTCGACGAGGAAGCGGCGGTAGCGCTCCATGAAGAAAGTACTGGTGAGCCGCTTGCGCGGGTTCTTCATCTGTGGGTCGCTGAAGGTGAGCCAGATTTCCTGCACCTCATCGGGAGCGAAGAAATGGTCGATGATTTCAATGTGTGTCCTGAGGAAGCCCACGTTGGAGAGGTTCTCTTTCAGGGCCTGCGTGGCACCCGTCCACATACGCGCCCCTTTGATGTCCACCCCGATAAAATTGACGTCGGGAAACAATTTTGCCAACCCCACGGTGTACTCCCCCTTTCCACAGCCCAGTTCGAGCACGATGGGATGATTGTTGTGGAAGAAACGCTCACGCCAGTGTCCCTTCATGTCGAAGGGACCCTGCTGAGCCACGGAGAACGGACATTCAATCACGTTCTCGTATGAAGCCATGTCGGCGAATTTCTCCAGTTTGCCTTTTCCCATACGCGGTTCTTCTTGTTATGCTGATTGGAATTCTGCTTTCAGGTCCTCATAGAAATGAGCCTGTGCCGTATACACATACGGAATGAGGAAAAGGAATCCGAATCCAAAGGTGCAGACACACAAGATAGCCCATCCGATAAAACTGAGATGAAGCAAGAAGAGGTCCATTTTATGTCCCTTCATCATCGCCATACTCCTCTCGATAGCGGCATCGTACGCCAAATCAGCTTCATCGCGCAGGATATAGTCGGTCATGGAATAGGAATAGAATTTGACAATGCCAGGAATAATCAGGAGCAATGTCCAGAGAAAAGTGAAAATCTTAACCAACAGTTTGGTGAATGCAACTTTTTTGAAGGCGTTATAGCCGTCAAGGAGTTTTCCGATATTGTTGTCCTCCCCACGCGCGATTGCCAGGAAGTACACCACCATTCCCCATTCGAAAGGTAAGATGAGAATGAGAAACACGATACTCAATATGGAAGACGTAAATTGTGCTTCATCCCCATTCACGAAAAGGGTAGGAACAAAAGAAAGTCCACCTGTTCCAATGAAGTAAAGGAAAGTGGCAAGAATGCCTTTTTCCCAATTGCCTTTGAGCGAAGCAAGCGCTCTGTTCTTGTAACTTGAAATGCTATCCATAATCTTTTGAATTAGTGTATGATTCTAAAGAAGTATATGCTTCTCACTCTACCACGACTTTCGTCCAGCCGTGCTTGTCCTCAATAATGCCATACTGTATGCCGCGCAGCGTGTCATAGAGTTTCTTGGAGATGGGACCCGGTTTGCCGTTGTCGCCGAAGACATAGCGTTTGCCCGTGTCCAAGTCGTCGATATAGGAGATGGGGCTTATCACGGCAGCCGTGCCGCAGGCGCCCGCCTCCTCGAAGGTGTCGAGTTCCTCTTCGGGTATGGCCCTTCTCTCCACCTTCATACCCAAGTCCTCGGCAAGCTGCATGAGGCTCTTGTTGGTGATGGAGGGTAATATGGATGTAGACTTTGGTGTGACGTAGGTATTGTCCTTGATGCCGAAGAAGTTGGCAGCGCCGCACTCATCGATGTATTTTTTCTCCTTTGCATCGAGGTAGAACTCGCAGGCATATCCCTTCTCATGTGCAAGGTTGTTGGCATAGAGCGAAGCAGCATAGTTGCCGCCCACCTTGTATTTTCCGGTGCCGAGAGGAGCGCTCCTGTCGAAGTCACGTATGATGACATAAGGGTTGGAGGAGAAACCGCCCTTGAAATAAGGTCCCACGGGAGTGACGAAAATCAGGAAGACATATTCTTTCGAGGGATGCACGCCCACCTGAGCCGATGTGCCGATGAGGAGCGGACGGATATAGAGCGATGCCCCGCTTTCATAGGTAGGGATATACTCCTGATTGAGACGTACCACCTTGGTCACCATCTCCTCAAAAAGCGCTGTCGACACCTCTGGCATGAGGATGCCCCTGCAGGTAGCCTGCAGACGAGCGGCATTTTCGTCCATTCTGAACACGCGCACCTTTCCGTCGGGACAGCGGAAAGCCTTCAACCCTTCGAAAGCTTCCTGTCCGTAGTGCAGGCAGGTAGCTGCGATGTGCAAATTGATGTACTCATCGGAGCAGACCTCTATCTCTCCCCACTTGCCGTTGCGATAGTAGCAACGCACATTGTAATCGGTGGGCATATAGCCGAACGACAAATTAGCCCAATCTAAATTCTTCATACTTATGTTGTTTTATGTTCTTTCGCGCAATGATTATGCAAAAATAGTAAAAAAAACACATCGTCCAACAAATAAGACGACAAAAAAGCCTTATTGCTGTTCAGAGTTGAGTATTTTCTGTATTTCCTCGTCGGTTTTGGTGAGTTTGTCCTTGCAAAGCTTCACCAGTTGCTGTGCTTTCTTCAGTTGCTCGGTCAGCGAGTCGATGTCCAGCTGGTTGTTCTCCATTTTCCGGAGTATTTCCTCCAACTGGGCGACGGCCTCCTCATATTTCACATTCTTGTCCATGACAGGTAACTTTTATGATGTTTCAGATAAATTTTCAGAATCTCTCACTACGGCGGTGTCGGCATGCACGTTGCTCACGACCGAAGTGAACGAACCGTCGGCCAACCGCGTCACGATTTGCTGTCCCTCGGCCAGTTGCTCCACCTTGGTAAGCGCCTTGCCGTTGCACATCGTGATGCTGTAGCCCCTTTGCAGCACGCGTTGCGGGTCGAGGGCGGAGAGTCGCTGCCCCATGAGTTGCATGCGGTGCTGCTCCTCCGACAGTTTTCGCGCCACGAGGGGCTGCAGGTTGGCCTGCAGCATGTCGAGCCGGTGTCTGGCCACCTCCAATCGGTGCGTGGCACCATGGGCGATGCGCTGGTAGAGCCGCTGCAGGTTGGCCTCTCCCTGCGTCTTGACCACCGTGAAGAGCGAGAAGATGCGTGTGGTGGTGAGCGCGAGGCGAGCCTTCTCGTCCTGTATGCGCTGCTGCACCTGCTGTACGATTTGTGTCCGTGCCTCGTCAATCCGTTCGTCCACCCTGCGCAGGTGGTCGATGAGGAAGGCGGCGGCAGCCGTGGGGGTTTTCACCCGCACATTGGCAATCTGGTCGAGCACACTCTCATCGCGGTCGTGCCCGATGGCGGTGATTACCGGCAGCGGGAACTGCGCCACGATTCTGGCCAGTTGCAGGGCATCGAATCCCGACAGGTCGGTGGTGGCGCCGCCACCCCTTGTGATGACCACGCAGTCGAACTCCTCCAACCGCTCATTCACCATTGAGAGGGCGTCTACGATGCTCTCCTCCACCCGTTCGCCCTGCATCGTGGCGGCAAACAGCACGGCATGGAAGTGATAGCCGTATTCGTTTTCCTCCAACTGACGGCAGAAGTCGCCGTACCCGGCCGCAGTGGCGCTTGAGATGACGGCGATGCGCTGTGCGAAGAGCGGGAAGGGCAGGTTCCGGTTGTCGTCAAAGATACCCTCCTCTTTCAGTATCCGGACAATCTCGGCACGTTTCCGTGCCATGTCGCCCAGTGTGAAAGTGGGGTCTATGTCGCTCACGATCCAAGAGAAGCCGAAGTTCTCATGGAAGTCGGCCTTCACCCTGAGCATGACTTTCATGCCGCCGGCAAGGGGTTGTCCTGCCACTCTGAGGAAGAGGCTTTTCAGCGGCATCCACCGGTTTCTCCAGCATTTGGCCGAAGCCCTTGCCACGGTGGTGTTGGTGTTCTCCCCCCGCTGTATCAGTTCCATGTAGCAGTGGCCGCTGCGTTCGTGCACATCGGCCAGTTCAGCCACCACCCAGTATTCGTGGCGGAAGGTGGAGCCTATCACATCCGCCACCATCCGGTTCAGTTCGAGCAGCGAACAAGCCTGATGGGTGTCGGCGAAGAGGTCGGTCGTGGAGGGTCTCATGTGTGTGCGGTCAATGTTTGTTGCGTCCCAAGGCGTAGGCCTTTTCAAAGTCGGGTATGCCATAGCCCATCACATTGTTGGGCTTGTCATGCAGATGGGCGCTCTGTCTTACTATTTTTATGATTTCGTGGGCGGTCTTCTCCCTGCACGCCTGCCACAGGCACGCCACCATCCCCGTGAGGATGGGTGTGGAGAACGAGGTGCCCATGTCGTTGATGATGGCACCCCTTCCGGTGACCACAGCCGCAGGACTGCCGAGCGCCATCACGTCGGGTTTCATCCTGCCGTCGGCGGTAGGTCCCAACGAGGAGAAGGCGGCATTCTGCCGTTGTCCGTTCACCGCCCCCACGGTGAGTATGTGGTCGGCATCTGTCGGCACTCCGATGAGTTTCCACTGTCCCATGCCGTCGTTGCCGGCGCTGTTGAGCAGCACCATGCCTTTGTCGGCGAGCATGGATGCCGTACGCGACGCCAGCGAGGTGCGTCCGTCGAGGTCGTGGTAGGCATAGTTGGTGGTTTTGTCGTCGAAGTCGTGGTAGCCCAAAGAACTGTTGATGAGGTCGACGCCGGCGGAGTCGGCAAACTCAGCGGCGGCGGCCCAGTAGTCCTCCTCCGCCCTCGACTCGGTGTCGGCATCCTCGGTGCGGCAGAGATAGTAGGCCGCATCGGGTGCAGTGCCCACGAATATGCCCGGCACATCCACCGCCATGGTGCTGAGCACCTTGGTGCCGTGGTCAATCTCCTGGAAGATGTCTTTCGCGGGGAAAGCCACGAAGTCGCGTGTGCCCAGTATTTTTATCTTGCCCATGCAGGGGATGCGGTCCACGTTCATGAATCCGCCGTCGAAGATAGCAATGGTGAGCCCCCTACCCCTGAAACCCATGTTATGCAGGTACTGCCCGTTGAGCATCTCCACCTGCAGGGTGGTCTGCCCGTAGGGTTTTCCCGGATTTTCCTCCCATGCGGCGAAATCTTTGTGAAAGAACGAGCGCACATGCTGTTTCACCGAGTCGGGCGAGGTCCACACTTTCATGGTCTCCACCACGAAGGGCAGGTTTTCGAGGGCATGGAGCGTTTTGGTGTTCTTCACCTTCACCAGCACGGTGCGGTTCCACTTGCTTTGGCTTTTTATTTCGCCTCCGGCAGCCTCTATCTGCTGCAGATAGGCAGGCGGCAGGGGCAGGTCGGTGGAATCGACGGCTATCTGCTGCCTTCTCCGTCGCTCAAGCGCCTTTCGGGAGAGGAACTGTTCGGGGTGTTCAACAGAGAAAGGTGTATTGAGTTTGTCGGCGAGGGTGAGACGGTAGAGCCAGCATTTGCCGCCGCCGAACTTCACTTTTTCGGGCACATCATCATTTTGTGCCCAGGCGAAGCCCGTCCACAGCGTCACGAGGAGCAGGGAAAGTATTGTTCTCTTCATATTCTGCAAATTTAGACAAAAATTGGGATTTAGAAGCCAAACGGGTAAAAATGTTTGCATTTTGCCGTGATTTAGCCTCTCTTTTCTCACCCTGCGGGAAATGCCGTGACGGGCGGCGACGGAAAAAAGCGGACGAAAGGCTCTTTTTTCAGAAATAAAGTGTAATTTTGCAGTGGATGTGGAGTGCCGTGTGCGGGTTTCGGCTGCGGCGTTCTGCAAAACAAGGAAAACGATCAAGCATGGACAACAAGAAAGCGACTCTTGCCCTGGGCACGGAACCCGTGGGCAAACTGTTGTGGCAATATGCCTCCCCTGCCATTGTGGCGATGGTGGCGGCTTCCCTTTACAACATGGTAGACTCCATCTTCATTGGTCAAGGTGTGGGTCCGATGGCCATTTCCGGCCTTGCCATCACCTTCCCCTTCATGAACTTGAGCGGTGCCATAGGTGCCTGCATCGGTGTAGGAGCCAGCACCTACCTCTCGGTGAAATTGGGTCAGCGCGACTATAGCAAGGCCCTGAAGATATTGGGCACGTCGACCGTGCTGAAGATTGTCACCGGCATCGTCTTCGGTGCGCTGTGCCTCATCTTCCTCGACCCCATCCTGCGGTTTTTCGGTGCCACCGACCAGACCCTTCCGTATGCGCACGACTACATGCAGATTATCCTGTTCGGCAATGTATTCACCCATCTCTACTTCGGCATGAACGGCCTGCTGCGTGCGGCATCGAAACCCCGCCATGCCATGTACGCCACCATCTTCACGGTGGTGCTGAACACCCTGCTCGACCCCATCTTCATCTATCTCTTAGGTCTCGGCATACGCGGTGCCGCCATTGCCACCGTCATCTCCCAGGCAACCGCCCTGTGCTGGCAGATATGGCTGTTCTGCAATCCGAAGGAGCTTTTGCACTTCCAGCGAGGCATCTTCAAGCCCGACATGGGCATTGTGAAGAACATCCTCGCCATCGGCATGTCGCCCTTCTCGATGAACGTGTGCGCCTGTATCGTGGTGATATTCATCAACACCGCCTTGGTGCGCCACGGCGGCGACCTGTCGGTGGGAGCCTACGGCATTGCCAACCGCATAGGCTTCGTCTTCTTCATGGTGATAATGGGCATCAACCAAGGCATGCAGCCCATTGCCGGCTACAACTACGGTGCCGAGCAATACGACCGCATGCTGCGCGTGGTAACGTTGGCGATGATAGCCGCCACTGCCGTGATGACGGTAGGCTGGCTGATAGGTGAGCTCCTCCCCTACCCCTGCGTACGCCTCTTCACCACCGACGAGCAGCTCATCGCCATCTCGGCGCATGCCGTGCGCATCAATATGATTATGTTTCCCCTCATCGGCTCACAGGCGGTCATCACCAATTTCTTCCAGAGCATCGGCATGGCCAAGATAAGCATTTTCCTGTCACTGAGCCGACAGATGATATTCCTCGTACCGCTGTTGGTGATTCTCCCCTCGTTCTGGGGAGTAGACGGCGTGTGGTGCTCGCTGCCCATCAGCGACACCATAGCCTTCATCGTGACGTGGATTATCATGATAAGACACATGAGAAAATTCAACCAGCAGCATAAAGAAAGGCAAGCAAATGGACAACAACAGACACAGCAATGAAGAGACGGCGGGCCACAGCAACCTCGTTGTGTGCATAGGCCGACAGTTGGGCAGCGGAGGCCGCTTGGTGGCAAAGCAGCTGGCCAAGGAGTTCGGCTGCCAACTGCTCGACAAGGAAATACTGAACCTTGCCGCCAAGGAGAGCGGTTTCTCCGAGCGCTTCTTTGAACAGAACGACGAGCAGAAAGGCTTCATGAAGTCGCTCTTCCACCTGCACACCCCCCATGTGAGCGACACCAATTTCTACGGCAGCCGTTTCTCCCAGGAGAGCCTGTTCCTCTTCCAGTGCGATGCCATTCGCAAGGCGGCGGCAGAAGGTCCCTGCGTGTTTGTGGGCCGCTGTGCCGACTATGTGCTGCGCGACCACGACAAACTGGTGTCGGTCTTCATCACCGCCCACATGGAAGAACGCTTGCGGCGGGTGATGGAACGCGACGGCTGCAACGAGGAAGAAGCCCAGAAAATCATCCACGCGAAAGAGGGCGCCCGCTCTACCTACTACAACTACTACACCGGCTGGCGGTGGGGCGACAGTGCCCACTACGACCTTTGCGTGAACAGCAGTCTGCTGGGCATCGACGGCACGGCACGCCTCATCTCACAGTTCATAAGAGAAAGGTTTTCGCTATGAAACGGATAGGCATACTGAGCGACACCCACTCCTACTGGGACGACCGATACCTGCAGTATTTTGAGCCGTGCGACGAGATATGGCATGCCGGCGACATCTGCTCCACAGAGCTGGCCGACCGTCTGGCAGCCTTCCGACCCCTGCGTGCCGTATGCGGCAACTGCGACGGCGGCGACCTGCGGCGCATGTTTCCCGAGGTGCTCCGTTTCAAGTGCGAGGAAATCGACGTGCTCATGAAGCACATCGGCGGCTACCCCGGCCGTTACGACCGTAGCATCGTGCGCCAGTTGCACGCCCGTCCGCCGCAGCTCTTCATCAGCGGCCACTCCCACATCCTCAAGGTGCAGTACGACCAGACGCTCGGTCTGCTGCACATCAATCCGGGTGCGGCGGGCCTCCAAGGGTGGCAAAAAGAGCGCACGCTGATAAGATTGACCATCGAAGGCAATAAATTCGGTGATTGTGAAGTTATTACATTAGGACGCAACGCGTAAAGCGCATTAACCGAACCCATTCACACAAGAGCAGATATGAAAACAATCGTTATCACCGGCGGTGCCGGTTTCATTGGCAGTCATGTAGTACGCTTATTTGTGAACAAATATCCCGACTACCATATCATCAATTTAGACAAGCTGACCTATGCCGGCAACTTGGCCAACCTGAAAGACATCGAGGACCGTCCCAACTACGAGTTCGTCAAGATGGACATCTGCGATTTCGAGGCTTTCTACAAGCTCATGCAGGAGAAGCAGGTCGACGGCATCATCCACCTGGCCGCCGAGAGCCATGTGGACCGCAGCATCAAAGACCCCTTCACCTTTGCCCGCACCAATGTGATGGGCACGCTGTCGCTCCTGCAGGCCGCCAAGCTCTACTGGGAGTCACTGCCCGAGCGCTATGAGGGCAAACGGTTCTACCATATCTCCACCGACGAGGTGTACGGTGCCTTGGAGCTCACCCACCCCGAGGGTGTGAAGCCTCCCTTCAGCACCACGGCCTCCTCGGCCAAGCACCTTGCCTACGGCGAGAAGTTTTTCGTGGAGACGATGAAATACGAGCCCCACTCCCCCTACTCCGCCGCCAAGGCCTCCAGCGACCACTTTGTGCGCGCCTACCACGACACCTACGGTCTGCCGGTGGTGGTGACCAACTGCTCGAACAACTACGGTCCCTACCAGTTCCCTGAGAAACTCATCCCCCTCTTCATCAACAACATCCGCCATCGCAAGCCCCTTCCCGTGTACGGCAAGGGTGAGAACGTGCGCGACTGGCTGTTCGTCGAGGACCATGCCCGTGCCATCGACCT
>CAJONT010000081.1 GCA_905235975.1 uncultured Prevotella sp. | reverse complement strand
TGAGCATCTTTTCGGAGATGCCCCCATCCGCGTTCTGTGCAAGTCCCATGGCAGAGAAGCCAAGGCATGCAGCGAGCAATAGCATTTGTTTATTCATTGTAATCATGACAGTAAAGTGATTTTTGTTCGTTTTGCAAATTTAGGAAATTGTCGCCATATTTCGGAATGAAAGCAAGAAAAACATACCAACCATGATAATTCGTGACACAGAAAGAGTGAAAGTCGGTTTTTTTTTATATTTTTGCAAGTTGAAGCAATTAACATTATTGCCGGAAGAACCACATTTTCATGGAAAATACGAACAAGACCCTTCTCGAAAGCATCAACTCGCCAGCAGACCTACGGCGTCTTGAAGTGGAGCAACTGCCCCAACTGTGCGAAGAACTGCGACAGATGATTGTGAACGAGTTGTCGGTAAATCCGGGTCACTTGGCCTCCAGCCTCGGTGTCGTGGAAATCACGGTAGCCCTGCACTATGTGTTCGACACCCCCAACGACCGCATCGTATGGGATGTGGGGCATCAGGCCTACGGGCACAAGATTCTTACGGGTCGTCGCGACCGTTTCCATACCAACCGCAAGTTGCACGGCATCATGCCCTTCCCCTCTCCCAAAGAGAGCGAGTACGACACCTTCACCTGCGGCCATGCCTCCAACTCCATTTCCGCCGCCCTCGGCATGGCGGTGGCAGCCAAGCTGCGCAAAGAAAAGAAGCAGCATGTGGTGGCCGTGATCGGCGACGGTGCCATGAGCGGCGGTTTGGCTTTCGAAGGTCTGAACAACGTGTCGTCGAGCAACAACGACATGCTCATCATACTGAACGACAACGACATGAGCATCGACCACTCTGTGGGCGGCATGAAACAGTATTTGGTGAACCTGAACACCAACAAGACCTACAACGACGTGCGCTACCAGATATCGCAGTGGCTCAACCGCCGCGGCATGCTCAGCGAGAACCGTCGCCACGGTCTCATCCGCCTGAACAACGCCATCAAGTCGGCCATCTCCCAGCAGCAGAACGTGTTCGAGGGAATGAACATCCGCTATTTCGGTCCCTTCAACGGTCATGACGTGAAGGAGATTGTGCGTTTGTTGCGCCAGCTGAAAGACATGAAAGGGCCCAAGATGCTCCATCTGCACACCATCAAGGGCAAGGGCTACAAACCTGCCGAGGAAGCTGCCACCGTGTGGCATGCCCCGGGCAAGTTCGACGTGGCCACCGGCGAGCGCATCCACAGCGAGGAGAAAGACTTGCCTCCCAAATACCAGGATGTGTTCGGCCATACACTTCTTGAGCTTGCCCAAGCCAACAAGCAGATTGTCGGTGTGACACCTGCCATGCCCACGGGCTGCTCCATGTACATCATGATGGAAGCCCTGCCCACACGCACTTTCGATGTGGGCATTGCCGAGGGCCATGCCGTAACCTTCTCTGCCGGCATGGCAGCCGACGGGCTGATACCCTTCTGCAACATATACAGCGCATTCTCCCAACGCGCCTACGACAACATCATTCACGATGCCGCCCTCTTGAACTTGCCCCTCGTGCTCTGCCTGGACCGCGCCGGACTGGTGGGCGAAGACGGCCCCACCCATCACGGCGCCTTCGACATGGCCTTCCTGCGCCCCATCCCCCACCTCACCATCGCCTCTCCCATGGATGAGCATGAGCTGCGCCGCCTCATGTACACGGCACAGTTGCCGGGCAAGGGCACCTTCGTGATACGCTATCCGCGCGGGCGCGGCGTGCTCACCGACTGGCGGTGCCCGTTGGAAGAGATAGCGGTAGGCACGGGCCGCCGCTTGTGCGAAGGCACCGACGTGGCGGTGCTCAGCATCGGTCCCATCGGCCACAATGTGACCCAAGCCATCGGCCGTCTGCACGAGGAGGGCAGCCCGCTCAGTGTGGCCCACTACGACATGCGCTTTGTGAAACCCCTCGACGAGCACCTGCTGCAAGAGGTGGCCGACCGTTTCCACCGCATCATCACGGTAGAAGACGGTTGCCGCAAGGGCGGTTTCGGCAGTGCAGTATTAGAATGGATGTCCGACCACGGCTACCAGCCCGCCGTCACCCGCCTTGGCCTTCCCGACGAGTTTGTGGAGCACGGCACGGTGGCCCAGCTGCAGGCCATTGCGGGCATCGACACAGAGTCAATATACCAAGCCATTATACGGTCATGAAAATCATTATAGTCGGCGCCAACGCCATTGGTACCCACTTGGGCAAACTGCTGTCGCGCAACAACCACGACACGGTGCTCATCGACTCCGACGGAGAGCGTCTATCCAACATCAACAGCGAATATGACCTCATGACGATACAAGCTTTGGGGTCGCGTGTGCGCACCCTGAAGGAAGCGGGCGTTCACGATGCCGACCTCTTCATTGCCGTCACCGCCGACGAGAACCTGAACATGAATGCCTGCATGATGGCCAAGGCATTGGGTGCCAAGCGCACCGTGGCCAAAGTAGACAACAACGAGTACACCGACCCCAAGCTGCGCAGCGTGTTCACCAATGTAGGCATCACCTCGCTCATCAGTCCCGAGACACTTGCAGCCCGCGAGATAGCCAACGGCCTCAAGATGTCGTGGGTGCGTCAGCGCTGGGACGTACACGACGGTGCCCTCATCATGCTCGGCATCAAACTGCGCGAGACGTGCGAGGTGCTCAACCAGCCGCTCAAGGACCTGTGCAAGCCCGAGTCGCCCTACCATATCGTGGCCATCAAGCACGGCAACGAGACCATCATTCCGCGTGGCGACGATGTGCTGTCGCTGCACGACATCGCCTATTTCATGACCACCCGCAACTACATCCCCTTCATCCGCAAGATTGTAGGCAAAGAGCACTACGTCGACGTGAAGAACGTGATGATTATGGGCGGCGGCGTCACGGCAGCGCGCGCCACAGCCATGATACCCGAATATATGAATGTGAAAATCTTCGAGTCGGACGAAGCCCGCTGTGAGCAGCTCAACGAAATCATCAACACCGACCGTGCCATGGTGATTCACGGCGACGGCCGCGACGTGGGCTTGCTCGTCGAAGAGGGTATCAAGAACACGCAGGCCTTCGTGGCCCTTACCGGCAATGCGGAGACCAATATACTTGCCTGCCTCACTGCCAAGCGCATGGGTGTACGCAAGACGGTGGCCATGGTAGAGAATTTCGACTATGCCACCATGGCCGAGAGCCTCGACATAGGCACCATCATCAACAAGAAGGTGCTTACCGCGAGCCACATCTACCAGATGATGCTCGACGCCGATGTGAACAACATCCACTTCCTCATGTCGGCCAATGCCGATGTGGCCGAATTCAGCGCCATGCCCAACTCGAGGGTGACGCGCAAGAAGGTGTTTGAACTGGGTTTGCCCAAGGGAGCCACGATAGGCGGTCTGGTGCGCAACGGCGAAGGCCAGCTGGTAAGCGGCGGCACACAGATTATGGCCGGCGACTCGGTGGTGGTGTTCTGCCATGACATCAACATGTCGAAAATCGAGAAGTTCTTCAAGTAATGATCAACTACAAGATTATATACAAGATTATCGGCACGCTTCTGTTCATCGAGGCGGGCATGATGATTTGGTGTCTGGCTCTCTCCATCTACCTGCACGAGAGCGACTTGCTGGCCTTCCTCTTCTCCATTCTCCTCACCGTGCTGGGCGGTGTGGCATTCCGCTGGCTGGGCCGTGAGAGCGTCAATTCGCTTGGGCGTCGCGAAGCCTACCTGCTCGTCACGCTCACATGGATTATATTCAGCCTTTTTGGCGCCCTGCCTTTCCTCTTCAGCGGTGCCATCACGACCTTCACCGATGCCTATTTCGAGACCATCTCCGGTTTCACCACCACGGGCTGCAGCATACTGAGTGATGTAGAGTCGCTGCCCCACGGCCTGTTGTTCTGGCGCACCATGACGCAGTGGATAGGCGGTTTGGGAATCGTGTTCTTCACCATCGCCATCATCCCCTCGCTCGTGGGCGGCAACGTAAAGGTGTTCTCTGCCGAGGCCACCGGTCCCATCCGTGCCAAAATGCACCCCCGTCTGAGCACCACCGCCAAGTGGATATGGAGCATCTACTCGCTGCTCACCGTGGGCTGCGCCGTGTGCTACTATCTGGCGGGCATGGGGCTTTTCGATTGCCTGAGCTATGCCATGACAACCACTGCCACAGGCGGTTTCTCCACGCACAACTCCGACACGGGTTTCTACCACAACCCCTACATCGACTATACGGCCATCGTGTTCATGTTTCTCTCCGGCACCAGTTTCACGCTGCTCTACGCCACCCTTTTCAAAGGTCGCATCAAAGAGTTTGTCAAGAACACGGAGTTCCGCTTCTATGTCTCCTCCGTGCTGGTGTTCACCTTGTTCATCATCATCGTGCTGTGCCACCAGAGCAATTACCATCCGCTCGACGCCATCCGTGTGAGCCTGTTCCAGGTCACCTCGCTCATCACCACCACCGGCATCTTCAGCGAAGACATCGCCCAATGGCCCCATATCACCTGGGTGGTACTGAGTTTCTGCATGCTCATGGGTGCCTGCTCCGGTTCTACGAGCGGCGGTTTCAAGAGCATCCGCACACTGATGACGCTCAATATCATGCGCAACGAGATACGCCGCATCCTCCATCCCCGTGCCGTGCTTCCCGTAAAGGTGAACGACACCACCATCACCTACGCCAACCAGGTGACGCTGCTGGCCTTCTTCACAGCCTACATACTGATGTGTCTTTTCACCTACTTCTGCATGACACTGGCAGGTGTCGACAACATCAACTCCATCATCATAGCCATAAGCTGCGTGAGCAACGCCGGCCCCACGTTAGGGTTAGATGTAGGTCCCGCCATGTCATGGGGCGACCTGTCGATATTCATAAAGTGGCTGCTCTCGCTGCTCATGCTGATGGGCCGTCTTGAGATTTTCACCGTTGTGGTGCTCTTCACACATGCTTTCTGGAAAGAGAATTAGCAAATTACAACAATACAGACGTTTATCCATAAAATTCAAAGAACATGCAACCCATTAAATTTGAGCCGCTGCTTGTATCCACTATCTGGGGCGGCGACAAAATCATCCCGTTTAAGCACCTTGACTCTCAACAGGCACAGGTCGGCGAGAGTTGGGAAATCTCCGGCGTAAAGGGCAGCGAGACCGTAGTGGCCGAGGGTCCTTACAAAGGCCGGCACCTGAACGACCTGGTGGCCGAACTGAAAGGCACCCTTGTGGGCGAGTCCAACTATGCGCGTTTCGGCGACGAGTTCCCCCTTCTCATCAAGTTTATCGATGCCTGCCAAGACCTCTCCATCCAAGTGCATCCCAGCGACGAGATAGCACACCGCCAAGGCAAGCACCGCGGCAAGACTGAGATGTGGTATATCATGAAGTCGGAGCCCGATGCCCATCTGCGTGCCGGTCTGCGCAGTTCCATCACGCCCGAGCAGTACAAGCAAATGGTGGCCGATGACACCATCTGCGATGCCATCGCCGACTATTCCGTACATGAGGGCGACTGCTTCTTCCTGCCCGCCGGACGCATCCACAGCATCGGTGCCGGCTGTTTCCTGGCCGAGATACAGCAGACAAGCGACGTGACCTATCGCATCTACGACTTCAAGCGCAAAGACAAGAACGGCAACTACCGCGAGCTGCACACCGACCTTGCCGCCGAGTGCATCGACTACAATGTGCAGCGCGACTACCGCACGGAGTATGTGCCCACGAAGAACCGCGGCGTGTCGTTGGTGAACTGCAACTACTTCCACACGGCAGTGTACGACCTCGACGCCCCCATGCTGCTCGACTACAGCGAGCTCGACAGTTTTGTGATTCTCATACTGCTTGAGGGCGAAGGCCAGGCCGTGGACAACGAGGGCAACACCACCGACCTGCATGCCGGCAGCACCGTGCTTGTGCCTGCTTCCACAAAAACGCTGCAGATTTCAGGCACCGTTAAGTTCCTTGAGACCTACGTCTGACCCCTACTGTGCGGGCCAGCCCCTTTTATGACGCAGACTCCTGCCTCGGTTCCGTCAATGTGGGACCCGAGGCGGGAGTCTTCATGTTGTCGAGATATGTCTGAATGTCTTGCTTGAGTTTCTTGAACTGGGGCGACCGCTGATAGCCCGTGTTCTTGCGCAGCATGGTGAGTGCCGGCTCAATGCTGTGGGCATAGCAGGAGAGTTCGTTCTGCATCTGGGTGGCATGAATCGCCTTGTTCCTTATCTCCACTTCGCGTTCTCTGCGCAGCGCATCACACACCTTCTGCACGGCGGGCAGCACCACTGTCTCAAAGAGATGGTGCCCCTGCACATAGAGATAGGTACTCTCTGGCATCACACCCAACGACTTGAGTTCCTCTTTCAGCGCCAGATAGCTTTCCTTGGCATCGGGGTTTTCGCGCTGCAAATCCATCACCTTGTGGTTGGCCTTCCTCTTCACCTTGGCTATCATATCGGGCGCGCCGCTCATGGTAAAATGGCCTGGCACCACAATCTTGTTGAAGTCGCTGATGTTGAAAGAGCCGTTTCCATGATAGCGGTGATACCATACACTCCATACGAAGAGAGAGAACACCGCCTTTGAGTAGAGTTGCAGATAGGCCTCGAAATCGAATATGGCACGGTCGTTGAGGGTGGCCATCACACACACCTCATGCAGCGAGGGAGCATAACACTGGAAATTTTCGATGGCATAGACATAGGAATGAAACACATAGGGACTCTCTAAAATCTTCTTAGAGAGCGGTGTATGCCCCTGCAGCAGATAGTCGTAGTCGGCATCCACGCAGGCTATCATATCCTCGCCCACATGCTCGCCGATGAAGTTCATGAGCACTTGTTTCTTGCCTTTCGAGAGATTCACCTTCGAAGGCAGCATCACCTCAAAATACCTTGTCTCATCCTCAAACTCACTGAGCACCATGCGCCAGAAGAAGACATCGTCGTAGCTCTCCACATAGGCCACGATGCGTCTTCTGGCTTTCTTCGACCGGAGGCTGTTGGCTGCACTGAACCAGTCGGAAGAAAGGTTGTCCTTCAGCCTTTTGCCCATAGTTTCAGAAATGGTCTGTGATATCCGACACCTCTGTCACCCTGTCCATCCATCCGTTCATGACAACGGCGGGCGAATGGGTGGTAAGAATCACCTGCACATTGGGGTTCAGTTCCAGCACCATGTCAATCAGTTTCTTCTGCCACTCTATGTGCAGGCTCACCTCCGGCTCGTCCATAAAGAGCACATAGTGCTCCTGGTCTTCCACCAGCACGGTGAGCAGGATGGAAAGCATCTGCTTCTCGCCGCTCGACAACTGGTAGGGCACCAGTGTCTCGCCAATCTGCGAGAAGCGTATCTCGTTTTCACTGCGTACGATGGTCTTGCCTGTATCCTCAAAGAGTTCGTCCATGAGGTCCTGGAAGCGTTGTTTCGGCTGCGACAGCGCCTGTGCCTTCTGAGCGGCATCAGGTCCGCCCTCCTGCAGCACCTTTATGATGCGGTTGCCGATATTCACCTGATAGTCGAGGTACTTGCGCTGCAGTTGGAAGAGCTGCCAGTCGAGTTCCGTGGCCAAGCTCAGGTCCATGCGGCTCAGCGCATCGAAATTGAC
>CAJONT010000080.1 GCA_905235975.1 uncultured Prevotella sp. | reverse complement strand
GGATTTGCCTTTCCGCTCTCCCTTGGAAAACATTTTTGTCCCGACAGGCTTTTAAATCGCAATTTTTGTCTAAATTTGCAAAAAAATACGACAGAATCTCTATGAGAAGCAAGATAGATTGTTTTCTGCCCTGCGATGATGAGAAACAGGCCGGGAAGATGGTGGCACAGTTGCACGAAGATGCAGCCGTGCAGCATGTGTTCCTGCTCGTGGCAGGAGAACACGACACACGGAATGGATGGCCCGAGGGCTGCACACCCCTGAAGGTAGACCGCCTCTGGTCGGTGCAGACACTGTGCACGGTGGCAAGTCATGCCACAGCACCCTTCATACTGCTCGCCACCAAGACCACTCCCTTCGTGCTGGGACTGCATGCCCTGCACCGCATGCGGCAGACCGCCGTGCAGACAGGAGCCGCCCTGGTGTACAGCGACCACTACTCGGTGCATGACGGCAAGGTGGTGCGACACCCCGTAATCGACTACCAGAAAGGAAGCCTGAGAGACGACTTCGACTTCGGCTCGCTCCTCCTGCTGCGTACACAGGGGGTGAAGGCGTGGGCCGACAGACCGGCGTTGCCTGGATACCGATATGCCGGACTCTATGACCTGCGCCTCTTTCTCAGCAGGCAGGGGGAGGTGTTCCACCTCGATGAGATGCTCTATACCGAGCACGAACTCGACCTTAGGGCCAGCGGAGAGAAACAGTTTGACTATGTGAACCCCCGCAACCGCGATGTGCAGGTGGAGATGGAACAGGCGGTGACCGAACACCTGGGTGCCATCGGTGCGCTCGTCTCGCCCGCCGACTATGCCGCCCCCGATTTCAAGGAACAACACTTCGACTTGGAGGCTTCGGTGGTGATACCCGTCTACAACCGGGTGAAGACCATCAAGGATGCCGTCGACTCTGCCTTGTCGCAGGAGGCTCCCTTCGCCTACAACGTCATCGTGGTGGACAACCACTCCACCGACGGCACTACTGAGGTGCTCAACGCCTACAACGACACGAGGCTGGTGCACATTGTGCCGGAAAGGGCCGACTTGGGCATAGGCGGATGCTGGAACACCGCCGTCGACGACCCCAGGTGCGGACGCTTCGCCGTTCAGTTGGACAGCGACGACCTCTATTCGTCGAAAGACACCTTGAGACGCATCGTGAAGGCGTTCTACGAGCAGCAGGCTGCCATGGTGGTGGGCTCGTACCGTATGTGCGACTTCGAACTCAACACCCTGCCGCCGGGACTCATCGACCACAGAGAGTGGACCGATGCCAACGGCGCCAACAATGCGCTGCGCATCAACGGACTGGGAGCACCGAGGGCTTTCTTCACCCCCCTGCTGCGCCAACTCCACTTCCCCAACACCAGTTACGGCGAGGACTATGCGCTCGGACTGGCGTTCAGCCGGCGCTTCAAGATAGGACGCATCTACGACGAACTGTACCTCTGCCGGCGCTGGGGAGGCAACAGCGATGCTGCGCTCAGTATAGAAAAGGTGAATGCGAACAATCTTTACAAAGACCGCCTGCGCACCATGGAACTGCAGGCGCGCATCGCCATGAACGACCACAAGGACGAGGCGACGGACGACAACGGACTGCTCCGCTTCTTCGACCGCCAGTTGGATGTGTGGCCCTTGGCACGGAACAACTACCGGCGGCTGTATGACGTGAGGGTGCGCGAAATGGCCGTGCCGGCCATGGAACACGGACAGACGGCGGAAACGGGCGCATCGTTCGACGTCAGGCTGCAGTGGAACCCGGCACGCATCGTGTCTACGGGTGCAAAGGTCGACAAGGCTGCCATCGAAAAGCGCCCCTGCTTCCTGTGCGAGGCACAGCGCCCCGAGGAGCAGACCGTTTGCCACTTCGACAGCCAACTCGACATCCTGGTAAATCCTTACCCCATACTGCCAGTGCATTTCACCATTCCCTCTTCCAAGCACACTCCGCAGCGTATCGATGCCTGCTTCGACAGCATCTACAGACTGCTCTATAAATACCCGAGGCTCACCGTGTTCTACAACGGACCGCGATGCGGGGCGTCGGCACCCGACCACCTGCACCTGCAGGCGGGCGACGGCTCTATGCTGCCCTTAGTGGCGGCATGGCCCAGACTCTCGCGCGAGGTGCAGCCCATACTGGAAAATACCCGACAGGAGGGCATCTATGTGGTGGAGGGGTATCCCTGTGCCGCACTGCTCATCAAGACCAAGCACATGGAAACCGGAAGGCGCTTCTTCCAACGACTCTGCAGTACGCTGCGGACGGTGGTGACCGACACAGAGGCCGCCCGGGAAGAGGAACCGATGCTCAATATTGTGGCATGGCGTGCAGCCGACGAGTATCAGGTGGTGGTGTTCCCGCGACGCAGGCACCGCCCCGCCTGCTACGGCACCGCTCACGGGCAGCGCTGCGTGAGTCCCGGCGCATTGGACATGGCGGGACTCCTCGTCACGCCGAGGGAAACGGATTTCAACGGACTCACGCCCGGTGAGGTGAGTGCCATACTGCGCGAGGTGGCTCTCTCCGACGACGACCTGAAGCGGGTGGCTGATGCCCTGCGCGAACAGCACGCATTGACGGCACCTGCCCTGCAGCGCTTCAAGGAGGAACCTGCGGTGAGTGTGGGCATCGTGAGCGCACAGCGGGTGGAGTTCTCGCTCAATGCGCCCTACAGTGCCAAGGGGACGACCGTGGAGGGCGACCAGACGGTGGAGTTCTCCGAGGGCGGCATCATGTGGAACGGAAAACTGTACCGCGAACTCACCTTCACTGCTGCGGCACCCGACGCTTCGTTCTCCATAAAGGATGTGGTGATAGGAAAGAATTTCCACTGGCAGCGCAACCAGACACAGACCTTTAAGGGCACGCTCCACTTAGTGGTGGACAGCGACATGATATGCGCCATCAACGAACTGCCCGTAGAGGATTACTTGGTGAGCGTCATCTCGAGCGAGATGAGCGCACATGCTTCGCCGGAACTGCTCAAGGCGCATGCCGTCATCTCACGCAGTTGGCTGCTGGCGCAGATGGAACGCCGCCGCAAGGTACACGACGAGGGTGGAAGCTTCTTCTCGTTCGTGAGAAAAGATGACGAGATACTGCGCTGGTACGACAGGGAAGACCACACCGTGTTCGACGTGTGTGCCGACGACCACTGCCAGCGCTACCAGGGCATCACCAATCCGGCCCTCGACAAGGCCGTGAGCGCAGTGAGGGTCACAAAGGGACAGGTGCTTACCTACGGCGACGGTATCTGCGATGCACGTTTCAGCAAATGCTGCGGGGGCGTGACGGAGGAATTCCAGTATTGCTGGGAGAATGTGCGGAAGCCCTATCTCACGGCAGTGCGCGACGCCGACACCATATCGGCCCTGCCTGACCTCACGGTAGAGGCCAATGCCGTGGCGTGGATAGATGACGCGCCCGACGCATTCTGCTATACCGACGACAAGGGCGTGCTGGCACAGGTGCTGCGCGACTACGACCGCGAGACCGACCAGTTCTTCAGATGGACACAGGAATATACCCAGGAGCAGTTGGCCGACCTCATCGCGGCCAAGCTCAAGATGAACCTGGGGCGCATCAAGGCGCTGGAGCCCGTGGAAAGGGGCAGGAGCGGACGCTTGGTGAGAATGCGCATCGTGGGTACCGAACGGACCCTCACCATCGGCAAGGAACTGGAGATAAGAAGCGTGCTCTCAGAGAGTCATCTGCTCAGCTCCGCCTTCTATGTGCAGACCGAAGGCGAGGAGGAGGGTGTGCCGCAGCGCTTCATCCTGCACGGTGCGGGATGGGGGCACGGCGTGGGCCTCTGCCAGATAGGTGCCGCCATGATGGGCGAAAAAGGATACCTCTACGACGAAATACTGCTCCACTACTATCAGGGTGCCGACATAAAGCGCCTCTATTGAACACACCTTTAATTATTTCACAAATGAAGAGAAAAGTGAATCCCTGGGCATGGGTGCCCTCACTCTATTTTGCCGAAGCCTTGCCCTATGTGGCCGTAATGACGGTTTCGGTCATCATGTACAAGCGGTTGGGTATCTCCAATACCGATATCGCGCTCTATACTGGGTGGCTTTACCTGCCCTGGGTCATCAAACCGTTCTGGAGCCCCATCGTCGACCTGCTGCGCACCAAGCGGTGGTGGATAGTGGCCATGCAGGCGGTCATCGCACTGGCTTTCGCCGGCATCGCCTTCACGCTGCCCACCTCCAACTGCTTCCAGCTCTCCCTCGCCGTGTTCTGGGTGGTGGCCTTCACCTCGGCCACGCACGACATTGCGGCCGACGGCTTCTACATGCACGGACTCACAGAGGAGGAGCAGTCGTTCCATGTGGGCATCCGAAGCACCTTCTACCGCATCTCTACCATCACTGGACAGGGACTGCTCGTGATGTTCGCAGGGTGGCGTGAGACGACTACAGGCAGCATCCCAAGGGCGTGGTCGGAAACCTTCTACCTGCTCTCGGCCTTCTTCCTTGTGGCGGCCTTGTATCACGCATGGGTGCTGCCGCGCCCTGACTCCGACCATGCCGTGGAGAACAGTTCGGTGAACAGCATCCTGACGGGATTTGTCAATACCTTTGCCAGCTTCTTCCGCAAACCGCAGGCGGGAGTGGCCATCCTCTTCATGCTGCTCTACCGTCTGCCGGAGGCGCAGTTGGTGAAAATCATCAGTCCCTTCATGCTCGACACGGTGGAGAAGGGTGGACTCGGCCTCTCCACCGAGGCGGTGGGATTCGTCTACGGCACGGTGGGTATTCTCGGACTCACCCTCGGCGGCATCATTGGTGGGGTGCTGGTGTCGATACACGGACTGAAACGGTGGCTATGGCCCATGGCGCTCTCCATCACGGTGCCCGACCTCGTGTATGTGTACCTGAGCTATGCGCAGCCTGAGAGCATGCTCATCATCAACAGCTGCGTGTTCCTGGAGCAGTTCGGCTACGGATTCGGATTCACCGCCTTTATGCTCTATTTGATTTACTTCTCCCAGGGTGAACACAAAACGGCTCACTATGCCATCTGCACAGGCTTCATGGCACTGGGCATGATGCTGCCGGGCATGGCGGCTGGATGGCTGCAGGAGCACATGGGCTACCAATACTTCTTCCTCTGGACCATATTGTGCTGCCTGGCGACCTTCATAGTATGCATCCTTATCAAGATAGATCCTTCTTTCGGAAGAAAGGAGGACAGCGTGCACGAGAAATAGCCCGATACTGACATGAACGTAAGACAAGTTGTCGCAAGATTGAAAAACGGTCCCTCAGAAATGCTCCCGGTCACCTGGGTGCCTTCTACCTATTTGGCCAAGGGACTGCTCGTGGTGCTCATCACCTGCGTGACACTTGTCATGGCCAAAAGGATGGGGCTCTCCAATACATCGGCGGCTTTCTTCTCGTCGTGCCTCTATCTGCCCTTTGTGCTGAAACCCCTTTTCCGACTGCTCTTCGTGACGCCATTGGTGCGCCGGTGGTGCGTGATAGCGGCCGAACTGCTCACGGCAGTGGCTCTGTACTATGCCGGTTCTTGCCTCACCATGCGCAACGGCATGACACCGGCCATGCTGGCACTGGCGATGGTGGCGCTGTGCGGCGGCTTGCACAACATGGCGGTGGACGATGTGTTCTACTTCCAACTGAGGCACAAGCAAAGGGCGATGTGGGTGAACGTGGGACTCCTCTTCTACAACATGGCCACACTTATCGGACTGGGGGTGCTCATCATGCTGGCGGGCAACATGGAGGTGCTTACACGCAACTTAGGTGAGGCATGGAACAGAGTGTTCTTCATAGGCAGCATGATATACCTGTTGCTGGCTGTGTTGCATGTGTTTAGTCTGCCGTCTGTGGATGTGCCGTTTGTGAAGAGCGCCATCAGATGGGGCGAACTGCGCGATGCGGCGGCCTCGCTGTGGACAAAGCAGGGCAAGTGGGGCGCACTGGCCTTCATCTTCCTCTATCCCGTGCATGAGTCGTTCCTCTACAGGGGTGCCATGCTCTTCATGGTAGACAAAGGTAGCTGCGGCGGTCTCTCCTTGGGACCGCAGGAGGTGGCCTTCGCGTTGGGCACCGTGGGAGCCTTCGCCTTTATCCTGGGCGGTATGGTAGGCAAGATGCTGGTGGTGAGAAACGGCCTCAAGACGTGGCTGTGGCCCATGGCGATTGCCTTCACGCTCTCCGACCTTATCTTTGTCTATTTCAGCTATGTCATGCCAACCAATGTAATCCGCATCTCAGCACTGACTTTTGTGGAACAATTTTCGTCAGGCTTCGGACTCTCCGCCTATCTGCTCTTCATTATTTATTTCGCAGAGGGACCCGACAAGAAGATACATTACGACATCTGCCTGTCACTGCTCTCGTGCAGTGTCATGGTGTGCGGCATGCTCATGGGCTGGCTGCAGGATGTGCTGGGCTATCGCCACTTCTTCGTGTTCGTGGCTTGCCTGTCGGTGCTCACCTATGTCGTCACCGCCTGCGTGCACATCGATGCCGCCTACGGCAAACGGATGCCGCACGGTGAGTCGCTCCATTACCCCGACGGCTTCTGACGGTTTGCCATGATGTATGCCATCTTCGATTGCGACAACTGCTATGTGAGTTGCGAACGTGTGTTCCGCCCCGACTTGGTGGGACGCCCGGTGGTGGTGCTGTCCAACAACGACGGGTGCGTGGTGGCATTGAGCCGTGAGGCAAAGGCGTTGGGCGTCAAGGAGGGCACTCCCTATTTCCAGTTGGCACAGCTCTTCCCCGGTGCCGACATCACGGCCTTCTCCAGCAACTATGAACTCTATGGCGATATCACCCTGAGGGTGATGAACATCATACGCGACAGCTCGCCCGACTTCTTCCGCTATTCCATCGACGAGGCCTTTGTGCCCCTTCAGAATATGCCTGCCTCCTTCGACTACAAGCAGTGGGGCGAGGACTTGTCGCGGAAAATCCTGAAGTGGACGGGCATGCCTGTGAGTGTGGGCATCGCTCCTACCAAGACCCTGGCGAAGTGTGCCGACAGGTATGCGAAAGACTACCCCGGCTACCGCAAGTGCTGCGTCATCGATACCGAGGAGAAGAGGGTCAAGGCGTTGCAGGGCTTTCCCGTGGGCAAGGTGTGGGGCATTGGCAGGCGATTCAAGGCAAGGCTCGCGGAAATAGGCATCACGACGGCCTACGACTTTAGCATGAAACCGAGGGCATGGGTGCGCAAGCAGTTTCACCTGCCAGGCGAACGCACCTATATGGAACTGCTCGGGCACGACTGTGTGCCCAACGAGGAAATAACGGCCAAGAAGACCATCTGCACGAGCCGCTCGTTTCCGGGTATGATATCCGATTTTACGGCGCTGCGCACGCATGTCACCAACGATGCGGTGCGTTGCTCGGAGAAACTGAGGCAACAGCACTCGGCATGTGCGTTGGTGTCGGTGTTTATCGACACCAACCGCTTCCGCGACGACCTGCCGCAATACGGCAACTGGGGCAGCGTGGTGTTGCTCACCCCTGCCAACGATGTGCAGACGGTGGTGCAGGCTGCACACGAGGCGCTGCAGAAAATATACCGTGAGGGGTTCCAGTATAAGCGGGCGGGTGTCGTGGTGAGCGAACTCTGTGCCGAAGGGGAGATTCAGACCGACCTCTTCGACTATGATGCCGAAGAATATGCCAAGCGCCGACGGCTCTCCGCGGCTGTCGACCGCATCAACCGCATCAATGGGCGCGAGAGCATCGTGCTGGGGTCACAGCAGTACACGGCACCGCAGGGAAAGGGCAAGGCAGGCTCTTTCCGCGATGCGATAAAACATGATTTCAGGAGTGGCAACTACACCACGCGTTGGCAAGACTTGCTGCAGTTGCAGTAAGGCTGATGTCAAGATGTGGCGAATGTCAAAGTGAATAGGGGGATGAACAGGGAACGCTCCAACGTACAGATATAAGAAGATGTAGTAAGTGCTTGTTCCACTGCATTTTAGATCCCCTTCTAAGATTAGAGGGGCAGGGGACGTTGACATAGAGTTGCTATTCCCCAACACAGACACTGAGAGATAGCTTGTAATCATAGTCAGGCAGAGTCAAACCACCTCTGTCGGGTTGGAAACCGACCATCATGCCCCGAAAATCTGTGTGCTGCCGTTACACAACACACGCAAAGCTGAGGTAAAGACGCGACTGATGTCAAGAGATATTTGAGATATCTTCCTTAGTCAAACCTGTGAGAGATATGATGTCTTCCACAGAAATGCCTTGACTTCTCATTTTCCGGGCTATCTCTAAAGCTTTTTCCTGAGCACCTTCTGCACGTCCTTCTGCACGTCCTTCTGCACGTCCTTCTGCACGTCCTTCTGCACGTCCTTCCGCACGTCCTTCTGCACGTCCTTCTGCACGTCCTTCCGCACGTCCTTCCGCACGTCCTTCTGCACGTCCTTCCACACGTCCTTCCGCATATCCTTCAAGCTTACCCTCGCCGCGTGCTGTAGTCATAGTGTTCTCCAGAATATGGCGGTCCATCCAGTAGCTCTCGTAAGCACGCTGTTCCTCTCGGCTCATCTGCATGATGGCGAGCTTCTCTCTCGCCTCCTTTAGTCCTGGGGCATCGGCATCGTCGGGGATGTCGCTTGTAGCGAGGAAATACAACCACTGGTCTAAGGGCACGCGCGACCACTTGTTGAAGTCGTTCACCTTTAGTATATAGTATTCGGGATAGAGCTCGTAGATGTCGCTCACCTCGAACATCTGCTGCTGGTAAGGACTGAGCCTGAGCAGGTCGCCCTTGTGTATGCCGCGGAACTCGGTCTTGCCGTGATACACCACGTCGTCACCCTGTCCCAGGTCGAAATAGACAATGTTGACAGAGTATATCTTCTTAACGTTCTCATAGTTCTGCCCGCTGTTGATATAGTCGGTGACGAGTTTGGAGGCACCGAAGAGCATGCGCTGGAAATAGGCGAACTCTGGTTCGCCTTGCACCTCTATCAGAATAAGCTCGCCGTTGCCGTTCTCGGCAAGCAAATCTACGCGGTTGTATTTTGAATCCTTCCGGTCCTGGTTCCCCTCGCTCTCTAAGAGACGGTGTATCTTCACGTTGAAGTTCAGAAGCGTGGTGAGGAAACCCTCTAAAACGCCGAAATTAGCCTTGTCGCGCAGAATGCGCTTCAGGGCCCAGTCGAAGCTTATGAATGTCCTTTCTTTCATTATGGGGCTTATTTTGCAGACAAAGATACAAAATTCTAATGAATTACAATATATAGAATAGAAAAAATTAGCTCTCTAAGCCTATAAGTGGCAGGGGGTGTTGACCTAAGCCCCGAAGGGGTGCATAGTAAGGGAGTATAGGTGGGTACTGTCCCCCTGATTCTATGGCTGGCGGTCGATGTAGCGCTGCAGGATAGGTGCGTACGACTCGATGCGGCGGTCGCGCAGGAAGGGCCACCAGCGGCGCACCTGCTCGCTGTGCGAGAGGTCTATTTCTATCACTTTCGTCTCTTCTTCCGTGCTGCTCGCCCTGTAGAGGAGTTCGCCTTGCGGACCTGCCACAAAACTGCTGCCCCAGAACTGTATGCCGCCGGTCTGGCCGGAGGGGTCTGGCTCGTGGCCCACGCGGTTCACCGCCACGACGGGCAGTCCGTTGGCCACGGCATGGCCACGCTGCACGGTGGTCCATGCCTCGCGCTGCCGCTCTTGCTCGTCGGCGGGGTCGCTCGACTCATATCCTATGGCGGTGGGGTAGATGAGCAGTTC
>CAJONT010000079.1 GCA_905235975.1 uncultured Prevotella sp. | reverse complement strand
TTTTTTCGTTGTATCTTTGCGGCAGAAAATGAAAAACAAACTAAAATAGCAAAATTATGAGTAATATTACAGAGATGATGATTCGTAAACCCTCGTTCAAATATCGCGACCTGCGCAACTATGAGGGTGAGCATTACGACTGGCCGGCAGGGGAGCACCTGCTGAAGAAAGGCACTTTGGTGAACGAAGCTTTCCATCCCCTTGAGCACGACATCAGGTTCATAAAGGACCTTCAGGTGCCCATGCGCGACGGGGTGAAGATTCTGACGGATGTCTTCCTGCCCGTCGACTGCGACGAACCGCTTCCCGCTATCGTTTCATGGAGCCCCTATGGCAAGAACTCCGGCAATGCCGACCGCTTCAAGGCTCTTTTCAATCTGCTCGGACTCGACCAGAAACGCATGAGCGGACTGCAGAAGTTTGAAGGACCGGATCCCGACTTCTGGTGCGAGAAGGGGTATGCCATCGTCTTCCCCGATCCGCGCGGCATAGGAAAGAGCGAGGGCGACAGCACGATGCTCGGCACCCAGGAGGGCGAAGATGGGCACGACCTCATCGAATGGGTGGCACAGCAGCCTTGGTGCAACGGCAAAGTGGCCATGAGCGGCACAAGCTATCTCAGCTTCTCACAGTGGTATATTGCTGCCGAACGGCCCGAACACCTGGTGTGTACGCAGGTCACCGAGGCGCTCACCGACGGCTATCGTGACATGTGCCTCGTGGGCGGCATGCCCGACTACGCTTTCACCGAGGGCATCCAGAACAACCACGAGGGCTTCGGACAGCGAGAGGACGTGGCAGAGGAGAGCCGCCAGTTCCCCAATGCCGATCATCCGCTCTGGCAGGACAAGATTGCCCGCGTATGGGACATCGAGATTCCCATCCTCGTCGTGGCTTCCTACTCCAACGTGCTTCACACCGACGGCACCTTCCGCGCATGGCGACAGCTTGAGTCGAAAGAGAAATGGCTGCGCATACACGACAACTTGGAGTGGCAGGACTACTATGAGCCGAAATATGTGGAAGAACGCCTTCGCTTCTTCGACTACTACATGAAGGGCATCGATAATGGATGGAAAGACACACCCACCGTGCGTTACTGCCTCCACGACATGGAGGGTGGCAACAAAATCGACCAGCCTGCCACCGCCTTCCCCCCTGTGAACACGGAGTACAAGAAATATTACCTCAATGGCCTTACAAGGCAACTGCAGGAAGAGGCTCCTGCCGTTCATGTGCCCACGGGCTACATCTGCGAGAGCGCCGCTCCCAAGGCTTCTTTCTACCTGCCCATCACCGAGGAGACCAATGTCATCGGCTATCCGAAGGCTCACCTCTTCGTCGAGGCCGACGGTTCCGACGATATGGACCTCTTCCTCATCGTGCAGAAACTCGACCGCCACTACAATGTGCTGCGTCAGTTCACCATCCCAAGCACCTCGCCCATGACGCACGACATGCTCGAGAATTTCGGCGGCGTGGCCAAGTACTCAGGGGCTTACGGTCGACTGCGTGTCAGCCGTCGTCATCTCGACGAGCAGCTCAGCACCGACATCATCCCCGTGCAGAGCTTCGACCGCGTGGAGAAACTCTCCAAGGGCGAGATAGTGGAAATCGAGGTGTCGCTGGCTCCCACCGGCATGACCTTCTACCCCGGTGAGACGCTCCGCTTCATGGTGTGCAGCCAGAATATCACAGGCAATGTGCATCCGGGTGTGCCCGCCTATGTCTCCAAGGACAATCACGGCCGCCATATCATCCACTGCGGCGGCGAATACAAGAGCTACCTCCAGATTGGCGTGCTGAAATAGTCAGCCTCCAACCCTATAGATCATACATCTATACACAATACACCCCTCCTGTAGCTGGTTCTCAACCGGGTTGCAGGAGGGGTGCTCTTTTGGTCAGTTCATTAGCGTCATCATGATTTTTTGCTGGGCATATTAAGGTGGGTTCTATTCATTATATCGAGGCGATTTTTGTCTTTTATTGCCCCCTATCGGGGCAGAATTCATACAAATCTGCACAAATCTCACAAAAAGCAAAAGATTTTGATTAGAGTAAGA
Organism: uncultured Prevotella sp.; assembly: GCA_905235975.1. Lineage (GTDB taxonomy): Bacteria > Bacteroidota > Bacteroidia > Bacteroidales > Bacteroidaceae > Prevotella. Next base: position 153 of record CAJONT010000079.1, on the reverse strand, counting down.
TTTATTCACCAAACCTCAACAACACGTCTCGCGAAGCGACCCCCAATAATCCAATCCCAATTCATACCCACTCATTTGCTCCAACCTATTTCCCCACAGCATATTAGCTCCCCCTCTAAGATTAGAGGGGGCAAGGGGGCGTTGACTTTCATC
>CAJONT010000078.1 GCA_905235975.1 uncultured Prevotella sp. | reverse complement strand
TGCCCACATATCGTCCGCAAAGGCTTTATATGTAAAGAAAAACTAAAAGTTGGCAGGAAAAAACGTCCTAACCTGCCATTATATTAAAAAAATATGTAAATTTGCAATCTAAACCACAGCACCGACAAATTACGAACTACAATAACAAATTAAGAGATGAAAACAAACTACGAAATTCGCTATGCCGCACATCCCGAGGATGCGAAGCATTATGACACCACTCGCATACGCAGAGACTTCTTGATTGAAAAAGTGTTTGCCCCCGATGAGGTGAACATGGTGTACTCGATGTATGACCGTATGATAGTGGGTGGAGCCATGCCCGTGAACGAAACCCTGACATTGGAAGCCATCGACCCCCTGAAGGCAAACTGCTTCACCCAGCGTCGCGAGGTGGGTATCTTCAACGTGGGAGGCCCCGGAACGGTAACGGTGGGCGACGAGACTTTTGCACTTGACTTCAAAGAAGCGCTTTACATAGGCCGCGGTGACCGTGAGGTAACCTTCAGCAGCAAAGATGCCGCCTGCCCCGCGAAATTCTACTTCAACAGCACCAACGCCCACAAGGAGTATCCCTGCCGCAAGATTACCAAGGCCGATGCCGTGGTGGCCCAAATGGGCAGCCTTGAAATGAGCAATGAGCGCAACATCAACAAGATGATTGTGAACCAGGTGCTGCCTACCTGCCAATTACAGATGGGTATGACCGAACTGGCTCCCGGCAGTGTGTGGAACACCATGCCCGCCCATGTGCACAGCCGCCGTATGGAAGCTTATTTCTACTTTGAGCTGCCCGAAGACCAGGCCATCTGCCACTTCATGGGCGAGGTCGCCGAAACGCGCCACATCTGGATGAAAGGCGACCAGGCCGTTCTCTCACCCGAATGGAGCATACACAGTGCCGCTGCCACCCACAACTACACCTTCATCTGGGGCATGGGCGGTGAGAATCTCGACTACGGCGACCAAGACTTCTCACTCATCACCGACCTTAAATAAAAACAAACCATTTAATAACGACAATCTATCTAAAAATGAACAACCCATTTTCATTGGAAGGCAAAAACGCCTGGATTACCGGAGCCAGCTACGGCATCGGTTTCAACATTGCCAAGGCTTTTGTAGCCGCAGGCATCAAGAACATCATCTTCAACGACATCAATGAAGCAGCCCTGGAACGCGGTCTTAACAACTACAAGGAAGCGGGCATCCACAACGTGAAAGGTTATGTTTGCGACGTGACCAAAGAAGACGACGTAAAAGCGCTCGTGGAGAAAATCCATGCCGAGGTGGGGGCTATCGACATCCTCGTAAACAACGCCGGCATCATCAAGCGCATCCCCATGCACGAGATGAAACGCGCCGAGTTCCAACAGGTGATCGACATCGACCTCGTAGGACCCTTTATCGTCAGCTCTGCTGTACTGCCAGAGATGATGGAGCGCCGTGAAGGCAAAATCATCAACATCTGTTCCATGATGTCGGAACTGGGCCGCGAAACCGTGTCGGCCTACGCCGCTGCCAAAGGCGGACTGAAGATGCTCACCCGAAACATCTGCTCTGAATATGGTGAATATAACATCCAGTGCAACGGCATCGGACCGGGATACATCGCCACACCGCAGACAGCACCGCTGCGTGAGCGCCAGCCCGATGGCTCACGCCATCCGTTCGACTCCTTCATCTGCGCCAAGACGCCCGCAGGACGCTGGCTCCAGCCAGAAGAACTCGGTGGACCTGCCGTGTTCCTTGCCTCGCACGCCTCCGATGCCGTCAACGGCCATATACTGTATGTGGACGGAGGTATACTGGCCTATATCGGCAAGCAACCTTGATGAGCAGACCACAAAAAATCAACCGGGCGCCTACCATACGGAGAGCGCCCGGTTTTGCATGTAAAACAAATCAGTCGATAATTACAAACTTGCATTCAATTCAGAACCTGCCTTAAATTTCACAACTTTCTTCTCAGCGATCTGAATTTTCTCATTGGTACGCGGATTCAAACCCTCATGAGCAGGACGAGTGGTCACGCTGAATGTACCAAAACCTATCAAAGCAACTTTCTCTTCGGCTGCCAAAGCTTTCTTCACGGCATCAAGAGCGGCATCAACTGCCTTCTTTGCCTCTTCCTTCTTAAGACCGGCAGCTGTTGCCACCTTGTCAACTAATTCTGTCTTGTTCATAAATTAAAGTGCTGTAATTAAGATTAATATAAAAATATCTCGATTTGGTGGCAAATATAGGTTAATCATTTCATAAAACAAACAAAAAAAAGAAAAAAGTGGCTTTTTTAGGTAAAATTCCTTTGTATAACGTTGATTTTATGCGGAATAACGGATTTTTTTCATATTTTTGCAGTCGTTTTTAACAACTTGACAATTTTCGCATGCGCAACATACCAACCATTACGAAAAACCTGCTCATCATCAACATACTGGCTTTTCTGGCCTACTATGTGCTTAAAATGAGAGGCATAGACCTGAACAACCTGTTGGGTCTGCATTTTTTCCTTGCCACCGACTTCCAGGTATGGCAACTCGTCACTTACATGTTCATGCACGCCAACTTCACACACATCTTTTTCAATATGTTCGGATTGTGGATGTTCGGCTGCGTGATAGAGAATGTGTGGGGACCGAAAAGATTCCTGACCTACTACATGGTGTGCGGCATCGGTGCAGGACTGCTGCAAGAAGTGTCACAACTGTTCCAACTCTACCTGTCTGTCTCGCCCGAGATACAATTCTCCCAATTGTTCGCACTCGACCCCTCTGTGCGCATGGCACTCAACGCATGGACCACCGTAGGTGCTTCCGGCGCCATCTATGCCATCCTGCTGGCATTCGGAATGACGTTCCCCGAAGAGCGCATCTTCATCTTCCCCCTACCCATCCCAATCAAAGCCAAGTGGTTTGTCATGATATACGTGGGCATCGAACTGTTCAGCGCACTTGGTTCCACAGGCGACAACGTGGCCCACTTCGCACACTTAGGCGGTATGCTCTTCGGTTTCCTGCTCATCCGCTACTGGCAGCGACATCCCTATAACGGCAGCCGCTATGGAATGAATCACGGGCAGAGGTTTTTTGACAACCTGCGCAGCAGTTGGGAACGGCGCAAACATCAAGACAGCAGCAACAGCAATACCACCCACACCCATAATCCCGACTGGGACTATAACAGCCGAAAGAAGAAAGACGAAGAGGAAATAGACCGCATACTCGACAAGATACGCAAAAACGGCTATGCCAGTCTGTCGCAAGAAGAGAAAAAGCGTCTGTTCGACTATAGCAATAAAAAGTGACAGCCGACGCGCTGCCACCATAACGGTATGATACTCAAAAAGGTAAGAAGATTTATATGTCACTTAATGGTCACCATCAATATACTGGTGATCATTGCCATGTGTATCTCTGGTTATTCCGGCTATGTGTCACCCAACGACCACCCTTTGATTTCCATCTCCAACCTGGCCTTCCCTATCTTCGTAGGCTTGAACCTTGCCTTTCTTGTGTTCTGGATTATCTTCCGCTGGCGTTTGCTACTGATACCCGTGGTCGGGCTGTTGGTGTGTTATCAACCCATCCGGCAATACTGGCCTCTGAACCGCGAGGACGAGATACCGGACAATTGTCTCAAAGTAATGTCGTACAATGTCCACATGTACGGCATTTTCGACAAGGACCGCAAATTCAAAGAAGAAATCGTGGACTACATCAAGCAGAGCGGTGCCGACATAGTGTGCATTCAAGAGTCCTTCCATCGAAAATACAAGGATGCGAACGTCGAAGAGTGCTATGCCGATGTATATCCCTACTATGAATGGACCCAGCTAAAGCGCGAACAAAGTTCCCACTTCCTCTATTCCAAATACCCTATCCTGTCGAAAGAAATCATTCCCATAGAGTCGGAAGGCAACATGAGCGAGGCCTACCTGCTCGACATTGACGGCGACACCGTGCTGCTTGTGAACAACCATCTGGAGACTTATGGTTTCAGCCAAGAGGACAAGCAGATGTATGAAGAAATAGTGGAAGGCAACACCCAAGAGTACGCAGAAAAGAGCTTGCTTGGAAAAATCATAAAAGCCACCAAGATACGTGCCCGTCAGGCAGAGACGATAGCCGCCTTTCTCAAGAAACACCGCGACATGCCCATTATCGTGTGCGGCGACTTCAACGACACCCCCCTCTCCTATGTCCACCACACCATCGGCAAAGGGCTTACCGACACCTATGTGGCCACAGGCCGCGGGCCGGGTTTCTCCTATGTCAACAACAACATGTACGAGCGCATCGACCATATTTTCTGCTCAGAGCATTTCGTGCCTTATCACACTGTCGTTGACAATAAAATCAGCTTCTCCGACCACTATCCTATCATTTCTGTTCTGAAAAAACGGCCAAAAGATTAAAAAAACAATATTTAGATGAAAGAAATTTTCCATAATGTGAAAAAATAACTAACTTTGCACCCTACTATCCAAAATAGTCAAAGAACATACTAAAAATATAAACAGAAAATGCAAAACAAAGGACTCGTAATTGTCACAGCGGTCTTACTGACCCTGGCAAGTATCTTCTATCTGTCATTCTCTGCTGCCTCCAACTATTTCGACAAGAAAGCAGCAGAGATTCAAGATCCCGTAGCCCAGCAAGACTACAAGGACTCTGTAAAGTATCTCGGATACACCTATCAGGAATGTCTGGAAACCCAAATCGGTCTCGGCCTTGACCTGAAGGGCGGTATGAACGTGATTCTGGAGGTTTCCGTACCCGACCTCGTAGAGAATCTGGCTGGCTACAAGAAAGACGCTGCCTTCGTAAAGACGATGAAGCAGGCGCGTGAAGAAGAGGAAAGAACACAAAGCGATTTCATCGACCTCTTCGTGAAGTACTATGCACAGAATGCCCCCGGACACCGTCTGGCTGAGATCTTCGCCACACAGCAGTTGCCCGAGGTAAAGACCAACAGCAGTGACAAGGAAGTGGTGAGCATACTTCGCACCAAGGTGCAGGAGACTGTCGACGATGCAAAGAATGTGATTACCAATCGTATCGACCAGTTTGGTGTGGTACAGCCCAACATCCAGAAACTCGATGGTCAGGATGGACGCATCATGGTGGAAATGCCGGGTGTGAAGAATCCCGAACGTATGCGTAAGCTCCTGCAGGGTAGTGCCAACCTGGAGTTCTGGGAGACCTACTCAAGCAAGGAGATTGCTCCCTATCTGCAGCAGCTCAATGCCCGTCTCGCCAACAACGCCAGCAATGAGGGCGAGAGCAAAGCCGACACCACCGAAGTGGCAGCCCCCGACACCACCAAGGCTGTGGCCGAGGCAGGCAAGACGGAAATCAAGCTGAACAACGACAAGGCCAAAGCCGACGAGAAATCCAGCGATGAACTCCTTATCAAGCAGAACCCGCTGTTCTCGAAGCTGAACGTGTTGGCCGACAACTACTGCGTGGTGGGTGTGGCACATGCCAACGATACCGCTGCCGTGAATGCCATGCTTCACTCCGAAGAGGCCAAGCAGCTGCTTCCCTCCGACGTGAAACTGGTGTGGAGTGCCAAGCCCGACGACCGCATGGCCAACAACAAGCACATCTACGACCTCTACTGCCTGCGCATGACCGGCACCAACGGCCGTGCTCCGCTTGAGGGCGACGTGATTGAATCGGCCAAGGACGACTTCGACCACTTCAACGGCCGTCCCGTGGTGACGATGCAGATGAACGAGGTGGGTGCACGCGAGTGGGCCAACCTGACCAAGAAGAATATCGGCAAGCCTGTGGCCATCGTGCTCGACGACCTGGTGTACAGTGCTCCTAACGTGAATGATGAGATTACAGGCGGTAACTCACAGATTAGCGGTTCGTTTACCGTAGAAGATACCAAAGACCTTGCCAACACCCTTAAGTCGGGTCGTATGAAGGCTCCCGTGCGCATCGTACAGGAAGAAGTGGTTGGTCCGTCGCTCGGTGCACAGTCCATCCGTCAGGGTATCTGGTCGTTCGTGGTGGCCTTCATCGTGCTGATGCTCTACATGATTGCCATGTATGGTTTCATTCCCGGCATGGTGGCCAACAGCGCCCTTCTGCTCAACCTCTTCTTTACCATGGGTATCATGGCCTCCTTCCAGGCAGCACTCTCCATGCCGGGTATCGCCGGTATCGTGCTTACCTTAGGTATGGCTGTGGACGCCAACGTGCTTATCTATGAGCGCACCAAGGAAGAGCTCCGCAGCGGCAAGAACGTGCGTCAGGCACTCTCTGCCGGTTACAGCAACGCTTTCTCCGCTATCTTCGACTCCAACCTTACCTCTATTATCACAGGTATCATTCTGGCCGTAATCGGTATGGGTCCGGTGAAGGGCTTCGCCATCACCTTGATTATCGGTATCTGCTGCTCGTTCTTCACCGCCGTGTTCCTTACCCGTCTGGTATATGAGAACCGCATGAAGAAAGACAAGTGGCTCGGCCTTACCTTCACCACCAACCTGTCGCGCAACTTGATGCAGAACATGAAGGTCAACTTCATGGGAATGTACCGCAAGTCGTTCACCGTGGCTGCCGTCGTGGCTGCTATCTTTATCTGCTTCTTGGCCATCCGCGGTCTGAGCAAGAGTATCGACTTCACCGGTGGTCGTTACTATGTGGTGCAGTTCGACAATGCCACTGAGCCTGAGTCGGTGGAGAATGCCCTGCGCAATGAGTTCCAGGGTTACACCATCGGCGCCTTGACCCTCGGTACCGACAACAAGACCATCCGTGTCTCTACGAACTACAAGATTGAATCGAACAGTGCCACTGTGGATGATGAGGCTGAGAACAAGTTGTTCGAAGGCCTTACCAAGGCAGGTCTTGTGAGCCAGAAGAACATTGAAGACTTCAAGAACCCCGACGTGCGCGAGGGTGGTTCTATCATCAGTTCGCAGAAGGTGGGACCGTCTATTGCCCGTAACGTGACCAACAAGGCCATCATCAGTGTGATTGTAGCCCTTATCGCTATCTTCCTCTACATTTTGATACGATTCAACAATGTGGCCTTCTCCGTGGGTTCTATTGCTGCCCTGGCGCTCGATACGCTGATTGTAGTGGGATTCTTCTCCGCTCTGTGGGGCATCGTTCCCTTCTCACTTGAAATCGACCAGACGTTCATCGGTGCTATCCTAACGGTGATTGGTTACTCCATCAACGATAAGGTGGTGGTCTTCGACCGTGTGCGTGAGAACCTGCGTCTCTACAAGAAGCGCGACTTGCAGACGCTCTTCAACGGTTCACTGAACCAGACACTGGCCCGTACGGTAAACACCTCAGTATCTACTTTGATTGTGTTGCTCTGTATCTTCTTCCTCGGTGGAGAAAGCATACGCAGCTTCTCGTTCGCCATGATTCTGGGTGTCATCTTCGGTACCCTCTCCTCTATCTTCATCGCAGCTCCTGTGGCCTACCTCACACTGGGTCGCAAGATTAAGAGCGAAGAGGTGGAAGTTGCTGAAGTGCCTGCTAAGAAATAATCAAGTAACCCCCATAAAAAGAACCGGCCGCCACATCTGTGACGGCCGGTTCTTTTTATGGAGTTCAGGATTTCTATCCCACTTGTGATCCGGGTTTCACCTCTCGCAGCAGTGAGGTAACACTCAGGCTGCCGTCGTAGTTTTCGGCCGAGAGAATCATGCCCTGACTCTCTATGCCCATGAGCTTGCGGGGTGCCAGATTGGCGATGAAGAGCACATCCTTGCCAATCAGGTCTTCAGGAGCATAGAAATTGGCGATACCGCTCACGATGGTGCGGTCGTTGCCGCTGCCGTCGTCGAGCGTGAACTTAAGGAGTTTGTTCGACTTCTTCACCTTCTCGCAGTGTTTCACATGCCCCACACGGATATCAAGCTTCTCAAAGTCGGCAAAATCCACGTTCGCCTTGATAGGTTTGGCCTTGTAGGCAGCTGCTTTGTTCTCCTCACTAATGCGATTCAGACGGTCGAGCTGTGCCTGAATGACCGCATCCTCAATCTTTTCGAAGAGCAGCGAGGGCTCACCCAACTGATGTCCCGGTTTCAGGAGGTCGGTACTGCCTAACTGTTCCCATTCGAAGGTGTCCAAGTTGAGCATCTGGCGCAGTTTCTTCGACGAGAAGGGCAGGAACGGCTCAAATGCGATGGCCAAGTTGGCCGTGAGCTGCAGACAGATGTTCAGGATGGTCTCACAGCGCTTCGGGTCGGTCTTCCACACCTTCCACGGTTCACACTCTGTGATATAGCGGTTACCGATGCGTGCCAGGTTCATGGCTTCGAACTGCGCCTCGCGGAACTTGAATTGGTCGAGCAGTGCCTCAACTTTCTGTTTCACGTCTTTAAACTCCTCAAGGGCAGCCTTGTCCACCTCCTGCAACTGGCCGCAGGCAGGCACCACCCCACCCCAGTATTTCTTGGTAAGTTGCAGGGCACGGTTCACGAAGTTGCCGTACACCGCCACGAGTTCGTTGTTGTTGCGGTCCTGGAAATCTTTCCAAGTGAAGTTGTTGTCCTTCGTCTCAGGAGCGTTGGCTGTCAGCACATACCTCAGCACATCCTGCTTTCCAGGGAAGTCTACAAGATATTCATGCAGCCAGATGGCCCAGTTTCTTGACGTCGAAATCTTGTCGTTCTCAAGATTCAGGAATTCATTGGCCGGTACATTTTCGGGCATGATGTACTTGCCGTGCGCCTTCATCATCACAGGGAAGATGATACAGTGGAACACAATATTGTCCTTGCCGATGAAGTGTATCAGCCTGGTATCCTCATCCTGCCACCATTTGCGCCAGTCGCCCCATTTCTCCGGCTCACGCTCACACAGTTCCTTGGTGTTTGAGACATAACCGATAGGCGCATCGAACCACACATAGAGCACCTTGCCGTCGGCTCCTTCTACGGGAACAGGAATACCCCAGTCGAGGTCGCGCGTCATGGCACGCGGTTGGAGGTCCATGTCGAGCCACGACTTGCACTGGCCGTACACGTTGGGGCGCCATTCCTTGTGGTCTTCGAGTATCCACTTTTTCAACCACTCCTGATATTCGTTCAGAGGCAGATACCAGTTTTTCGTTTCCTTCAGCACGGGTGTAGAGCCGCTGATGGTAGACTTCGGGTTGATGAGTTCAGTAGGCGAAAGGTCACGGCCGCACTTCTCGCACTGGTCACCGTAGGCGCCCTCGTTGTGGCAATGTGGGCACTCTCCCGTCACATAGCGGTCGGCGAGGAACTGTTTTGCCTCCTCGTCGTAGAGTTGGGTGGTGGTTTCCTCAGTCAGTTTCCCCTCGTCATAGAGTTTGCGGAACCATTCGGCGGCAAACTTGTGATGCACATCCGATGTGGTACGACTGTATATGTCGAACGAAATGCCGAATTCCTCAAACGAGTCTTTTATCATTTTATGATAGCGGTCCACCACATCCTGCGGGGTGATGCCTTCTTTGCGTGCCCGTATCGTGATGGGCACCCCATGTTCATCGCTTCCACCGATGAACATCACTTCTTCCTTCTTCAGCCGCAGGTATCTCACATAGATGTCGGCCGGCACATACACACCGGCAAGGTGACCGATGTGCACTCCGCCATTGGCATAGGGCAGTGCCGACGTCACCGTTGTTCTTTTAAATGGATGGTTACTCATTATCTCTTAATTGTATATTTTCTTTTCAAACTGCAAAATTAGTCAAAATTCCCGATTTTTTCGTTGTGACACGCAAAGAATTCCTTTCCATTAGGGCGAAAGGGGGCAAAAACCATGTATAGCCTCAAATCCTCGCCACGACATAGCCTTGTCACAGCGCCGACAGGAGCACGTCGCCCACGGCAATGATATGGCACACGCTGCCGGCGAGCACGAAGAAATGAAAAACAGAGTGCATGTAAGGACGCTTGTTGAAATTGTAGAACACGGCACCCGTGATATAGCACACCCCTTCTGCCACAATCCACACCACTGCGGCAGTGCTCACCGCATGGATGAGCGGTCCGAAGGCCACGAGCACAGAGAGTCCCATGAGCACGAAGCATATCGTTTCTAAGCGGCTGTGTTCGCTCAAATGCACAAAACTCATCACCGTACCCACGATGGCGCTGAGCCAAACGAAGATGAAGAGACCCCACCCCCACCATCCTTCATTTCTCAAGGCGATGAGCGTGATGGGCGAATAGCTTCCTGCTATGTGCCAGTAGATGGCGGCATGGTCCCATTTCCGCAGACGTTCGCGCCATTTGCTCTTCATCGGTGTGGCATGGTAGGCCGTAGACGCCACATAGCTGGCCAGCATGCCTGCGATATAGAGAATCACGCTGGTGCGTTCCAGCCCACCGCCGCCTCTGAATACCCAGATGAGAAACACCACCGCCACAACCACCCCCAACAGGATGCCCCCGGCGTGCGACCATACATTCCATTGCTCCTCCTTTTTAGTATATCGGATAGCCATGGCCAACGACATCAATAATTGAAGGTGCTTCCGCCAAGGAACTCGCGCAACAGCGAGGTGGCGGGCAGTTTTTCATAGGGAATGGGGGAGAAATATTTCAGGAACTTCGACAGTCGATAGGCTTCGGCATATTCATCCGCTTTCTCCGGCACCTCCTCTAACAGCGGGTCGGCATGCTGGCGTATCACGGAAAGTTCGTATATCATGGCCGTGTTGAACATCTCGTCGGCATTCTCCTGATAGGGGAAAATCCATTTCTGCTCGCCAGCCCTCACCGAGGGCCATCGGCGTATGCTCTCCTGGGCTGTCACGCCACGGTATTTATAGTCGCGTATGATACGACGCAACAGACGGTTGTCGGTAGTAGGCACATAATTGTGGTCGTCGAGCAAAATGGTGGTGAGCGCCGAGGCATAGACGCGGAACTTCAGTTCCTCAGGTATCTTGGCGGTGAGTTCCGGATTGAGCGCATGTATACCCTCTATCACCAGCACCTGGTCGGGTGCCAAACGCAGTTTGTGCCCGCTCTTGCAACTCTTGCCGGTAGGGAAGTCATAACGGGGCAGTTCCACCTCGTCGCCACGGAACAATGCCTCAAGCTGCTGGTTGAGCAGTGGCAGGTTGAGCGCGTAAAGGCTTTCAAAGTCATAGTCGCCCTTCTCATCGCGCGGTGTGATTTCACGGTCCAGGAAGTAGTCGTCGAGAGAGAGCATCACCGGTCGGATGCCGTTGCATGCGAGCTGTATGGAAAGTCTTTTGCAGGTAGTGGTCTTGCCGCTCGATGAGGGTCCTGAAATCATCACCAATTTCACATTGCCGCGTGCAGCTATTTTCTCTGCTATATGGGCTATCTTCTTCTCTTGCAGGGCTTCCGAAATCGTCATGATAAGGTTGGAAGCGCCTTTCGCCACTGCCTCATTGAAGTCGCCCACTGTCGAGATGCCCATTATCTTCTGCCACTTATGTTGTTCCAGGAAGATACCGAACATTTTGTCCTGCATGACGAGGTCGCCCAAGCGGTCGGGTGTCGCTGTCATGGGACAGCGCAGCAGCATGCCCTCGTAGTATTTTTCCAAACCGAAGAGATGCAGGTCGCCGGTGTTGGGCAGCAGTGCGCCGTAGAAGTAGTCGGCATAACCGTCTATATCGTAATAGGTGGTATAGAGACGCCCCAGGCTCTTGAGCAGTTTCACTTTCGACATGGCACCTTTTTCCTCAAAGATTTTGATGGCCTCCTCGGTCGTGCATTCATACCTGCGTATCACATAGTGTGCATCGATTATCTGCTGCATCCTTTCCCGTAGCGCATCCACATCCTGCTGGGTAACGGGGCGTCCCAAGGAGAGGTCGCAGTAGTAGCCGTTCGACACTGGGATGTCAATCACCACGCTGCCTGTTGGATAAAGGTCGTAGACGGCCTTGCAGAGCACGAAGAAGAGCGTGCGTGTATAGGCACGGTTACCGGAAGCACTTGTAAGGTCCAGGAACTCCACGTCCTTGTTATGGTAGAGGCGCATATTGAGGCCTTCCACCTTGTTATTTACCTTGGCACTAATGGGTCCGTAGGGCATATCTATCTCAAATGCCGGAAAAATTTCAGAAAGTGTGCTGCCAATTGGGAAATCTATAATTTTTTTATTATTTTTGCAGCGGATTTTTATCATTTCTTTCATAGTCACATATCAGATTTATGATTTACTTTCCAAAGATATACGATTTTTTCCGTATCGTCAAGATTTTCCACCATAAATTATAAATAATTATGTCGTATTGGATATTTTTTAAGTTATTGGGGGCACTTGCACTTCTCATGTTCGGTATGAAATCGATGAGTGAGAGTTTGCAGAAAATGGCCGGTCCCCAGTTGCGTCATGTCCTTGGTGCCATGACCACCAACCGTTTCACCGGCATGCTCACCGGTATGCTTGTCACAGCCTCCGTACAGTCGTCTACCGCCACCACTGTGATGACAGTGTCGTTTGTCAACGCCGGCCTGCTCACTCTGGCACAAGCCATCTCCGTCATCATGGGTGCCAATATCGGTACCACGCTCACGGCATGGATTATGTCGGCAGGCTTCTCCTTCAACATCACCGACTTTGTGTGGCCGGCTTTCTTCATAGCCATTATCCTCATCTACTATAAAGACAAGCGGTATATAGGTGATTTCCTCTTTGGTATATCGTTTATGTTCCTTGGCCTCGGCACACTCCGACAGACGGGCATCGACATGCACTTAGGCGAGCAGCAAGCCGTGCTCGACTTCTTCGCATCGTTCGACCCCAATTCATTTGTCACGACCATCCTCTTCCTGGTGCTGGGTGGTATACTTACGTTCTGCGTACAGTCATCGGCAGCAGTCATGGCCATCACCATGATACTCTGCTCAAGCGGCGTGCTGCCCATCTACCAAGGTATCGCCCTTGTGATGGGTGAGAACATCGGTACCACAGTGACATCGAACCTGGCCGCCATGTCGGCCAACACACAGGCACGAAGAGCTGCCCTTGCACACATGTTTTTCAATGTGTTCGGTGTGGTGTGGATATTGTTTGTGTTCCGTCATTTCGTCGACATGGTATGCCAGATGGTGGGATACGACACTACGCTTACCAAAGAGAATTGCGGAAGTGAAGTGTTTCTGGCCAATGCCGCCAAACTCTCGTTTGTGCTGGCCGCCTTCCATACCTGCTTCAACGTGGTGAACACCTTTATCTTGATTTGGTTCATCCCACAGATAGAACGCCTTGTGTGCTGGGCAATAAAGCCCAAGAAAGAGAGCGAGGAAGAGGACTTCCGCCTGCATTTCATTACAGCAGGCTTCATGAAGACACCCGAGCTCTCCGTGTTCGAGGCCCAGAAAGAAATCGTGCAGTTCTCCGAGCGCATGCAGCGTATGTTCGGCATGGTGCGTGAACTGCTTGTAGAGAAAGACCAGCAGAAGTTTGACAAGCTCTACGAGCGCATCGAAAAATATGAGGGCATTTCCGACAACATGGAGATAGAGATTGCCAACTACCTGGAGTCGGTGAGCGATGCCCACCTCTCCGATGAGACAAAAGGTAAGATACGCGCCATGCTCCGCGAAATCTCCGAACTTGAATCGATTGGCGATGCCTGCTACAACATGAGTCGCACCATCCACCGCAAGGTACAGGGTAAGCAAGAGCACTTCACCGAAGACCAGTACAACCACATGCATCAGATGATGGAGCTCGCCGACAATGCCCTCACGCAGATGAACGTGCTGATGAGCGGTCGCAAGGAACTTTTCGATCTGAACAAGAGTTTCAACATAGAGAACGAAATCAACAACTTCCGCAACCAGTTGAAAGTGCAGAACATCAACGACATCAACAACCATCTTTACACTTATGGAGTAGGTACCATCTACATGGACCTTATCAACGAGTGCGAGAAGTTGGGCGACTATGTAGTGAACGTGGTAGAGGCTCGTATGGGCCAGCGCCAGAAATCAGCTTGAACAACCTTTCGAAACCTTAAAAAATGAGACAGCACCGCCCCGATACAACCATCGGTGGCGGTGCTTCTTTGTTTAACAATTAATACTTGAAACAGTTGCACGCTATGGCGAGCAGTTCGTTATCGCCACGACTGTTGCCATAGGCATAGAGCTTATA
>CAJONT010000077.1 GCA_905235975.1 uncultured Prevotella sp. | reverse complement strand
TAATCAAAAATGTTGCAATTGTTTTTTACATTCGTCAAAAGGTATTAACTTTGCACTCGAAACGTTTCAGAGTGTAAAAGATTGTATAATGCTAAGGTAATTTTAAGGTATGAAAAAGATTGAAGCTATCATCCGCAAGACGAAGTTCGAGGATGTAAAAGAGGCTCTGTTGCAGTCGGACATCGACTGGTTTGAGTACCATAATGTGCATGGCATCGGCCAGAGCCGTCAGGAACGCATCTACCGTGGTGTTCAGTATTCGACCGACGTAATAGAGCGTGTAGCATTGACCATCGTTTGCCGCGACCAGTTTCTTGAGCCGACGGTGAATGTAATTCTGAAAGTGGCGCATACGGGTGAGATTGGCGATGGACGCATCTTTGTGAGCGACATGATCGACACGTGGTCCATCCGTACCGGTGAGAATGGAGACACTGTGCTCCGGGATAAGAAATAAGTAATGCGGTAGCAGGCGGATGCCAATCCGCACACACCGCAGTGGGGATAACACAAACGTATAAATAAGTATTATGAACGAAATAGGATTGTCACTTGATACGGTTTGGATGTTGCTGGCTGCCATGTTGGTATTCTGGATGCAGCCGGGATTTGCATTGTGTGAGGCTGGCTTCACACGAAGCAAGAACACTGCCAACATCCTGATGAAAAACTTTGTCGACTTTATGTTCGGCTCACTCCTCTTCTTCTTCTTAGGATTCGGATTCATGTTCGGCAGCGAGGGTGCCGGATTTATAGGAAAGCCCAACTGGGGCGACCTCAGTTTCTACAATGGCGACCTGCCGGTGGAGGGCTTCCTGATATTCGAGACGGTGTTCTGCGCCACGGCAGCCACCATCGTGAGCGGTGCCATGGCAGAGCGCACGAAGTTCTCGATGTACTTGATTTACAGTGCTGTTATATCACTGATAATCTATCCCGTAGAGGGACATTGGACATGGGGAGGCGGATGGCTCTGCAACGATGCTTCCGACTCGTTTATGATGACCGTCTTCGGCGATGTGTTCCATGATTTTGCAGGCTCTGCCATCGTACACAGCGTAGGCGGTGTGCTGGCCTTTGTGGGTGCCTTGGCACTGGGGCCGCGTCTTGGCAAGTACGACAAGAAGGGCAACAGCCGCGCCATCCCCGGACACAACCTCACCATGGCGGCCCTCGGCGTGTTCATTCTCTGGCTTGGCTGGTTCGGCTTCAACCCGGGTTCGCAGCTGGCTGCCTCGGGCGAGGTGAACAGAGTGGCCATTTCTCATGTGTTCCTCACCACCAACCTTGCCGCCGTGGCAGGTGGAACGGCCACGATGTTCGTCACCTATCTGAAATATGGCAAACCGTCGCTCTCGCTGACGCTCAACGGCGTGTTGGCCGGACTGGTGGGCATCACGGCAGGCTGTGACATGGTGTCGCCCTTCGGCGCTGTCATCATCGGACTGACATGCGGTGTCTTGCTCGTCTTTGCCATCGAGTTCATCGACCACCGTTTGCACATCGACGACCCTGTGGGTGCCAGCAGCGTGCATGGTGTGTGCGGCATACTCGGTACCCTTATGACGGGACTCCTCTCCACGAGCAACGGTGCCTTCTACGGTCATGGATGGGGCTTCTTCGCCGCCCAGGGCTTCGGCATCCTGATAATCGACCTGTGGGCTGCCGCCTGCGGCTTCGCACTTTTCTACGGCATCAAGAAGGTGCACGGACTGAGAGTGGATGCCCGCATAGAGGAAGAAGGACTTGATATCTACGAACATGGCGAATGTTGTTACAATTAAATTGGATTCATTATGAAAAAGATTGTTTTTATCGCATTGGGCTTGGTTGCCAGTATGGCCCTGCCCGCACAGGAGAAAGAAATAGAGACAACGGTGAGTGCCGACTTCGTGAACCAGTATATCTGGCGTGGCCAGGACTTGGGCAGCACGGCCGTGCAACCCACACTGGGCATTGCCTACAAGGGCTTGAGCCTGACAGCATGGGGAAGCTACGGACTGACGGATACGAACGACGCAAAGGAGTTTGACCTCACCCTCAACTATACGGTAGGAGGATTCAACGTGGGCATCACAGACTACTGGCTCAACACGGGACCCGACCCCAAGAGCCGCTATTTCAAATACGACGCCCATGGCACCAACCATGTCTTTGAAGCCAACGTAGGCTACGACTTCGGAATCTTCAACTTGCAGTGGTATACCAACTTTGCCGGTGCCGACGGGGTGAACAAGGACGGCGACAGGGCCTACAGCAGCTATTTCGAGGCAAATGTGCCCTTTGTCCTCGCAAGCGTCAACTGGACGGCCACGGCAGGCGCCGTACCCTATGCCACCGACTATTACGGTACGACAGGCTTTGCCGTTACCAACCTCTCGCTCAAGGCGGAGAAGGAAATACGGGTCACCGACTCGTTCAGCCTTCCCCTCTTCGGGCAGATCGTCGCCAATCCCTGCAGCCAAAAGGCTTATTTGGTGTTTGGCGTGACCCTGCAACCCTGATAATGACCATTTTACCCTCTCTTCCGCTTGCGGGAGAGAGGTTTTTTTTAGCAAACTTTCAAACATTTAAATAAAAACTTCGAAGAGCCAGTATCAATGGAAGAACTGAAACACGAGTGTGGCGTGGCGTTGATACGTCTGCTGAAACCACTTGAATACTATGAGAAGAAGTACGGCACCAAGCGCTACGGACTGAACAAGCTATACCTGCTGATGGAGAAACAGCACAACCGTGGGCAGGAAGGTGCCGGTGTGGCCTGTGTCAACATCGATGCTTCCGTAGGCACGGAGTATATGTTCCGTGAAAGGGCAGAAGGAACCAATGCCATCACAGAGATTTTCAAGCGCATGGACGATAATTTTGTCGGCCAGCTTTACATGGGACACTTGCGCTACTCCACGACAGGAAAGAGCGGACTGCAGTACATCCACCCCTTCCTGAGACGGAACAACTGGAGGGCGAAAAACCTCTGCCTATGCGGCAACTTCAACATGACCAACATCGACGAGGTGTTCCACTTCCTCACGAGGCAGGGACAGTCGCCGCGCGTCTACGGCGACTCGTACATCACGCTCGAACTGATGGGACACCGCTTGGACCGAGAGGTGGAGCGCCTCTTCAACGAGGCACAGGAACGCGGGTTGCACGACACGGATATCACACGCTACATCGATGCGCATGTGGAGATGGCAAACGTATTGAAGACCACGATGCCCCACTTCGACGGGGGATATGTGATGTGCGGCCTCACCGGCAGCGGCGAGATGTTCGCCATTCGCGACCCTTGGGGCATTAGGCCGGCCTTCTACTATCAAGACGACGAGGTGGTGGTGGTGGCATCGGAAAGACCTGTAATCCAGACGACCTTCGATCTCCAGGCCGATGATATATGTGAACTGCAACCGGGACAGGTGCTTATCGTGCGCAACAGCGGCGAAGTGGGCTTGCAACAGATTTTCGACACTTCCAATCCCCAAACACCTTTCAAGTTCAGCGCCTGCTCGTTTGAACGCATCTATTTCAGCCGCGGTTCCGACCGCGACATCTACCAGGAACGCAAATGCCTGGGCGAACAGCTTATGGAACCCATCATAAAAGCGATTGACGGCGATGTGGCGCACACCGTCTTCTCCTATATTCCCAATACCGCCGAAGTGGCATTCTGCGGCATGACCGACGGCTTCAGAAAACAGTATCAGGAGGTGCGCGCCGAGAAAGTGGTGTGGAAAGACATCAAACTGCGCACCTTTATCACCGAGGGTGCTGAGCGCAACGACCTTGCCGCTCACGTCTACGACATCAGCTACGGTTCGCTCACTCCCAATGAGGACAACCTCGTCATCATCGACGACTCTATCGTGCGTGGCACCACACTGCGTGAGAGCATCTTCAAGATTCTCGACCGTCTGCATCCAAAGAAAATCGTAATGGTGTCGAGTTCGCCCCAAATACGCTATCCCGACTATTACGGCATTGACATGTCGAGGTTGGAAGAACTGTGCGCCTTCCGCGCCACCATTGCCCTCATAGAGGAAAGGGGCATGCAGAAACTGCTCGACGAGGTGTATGAGGCCTGCAAGACCCAGCCGGGAGAGAACCATGTGCGGCGTGTCTACGCTCCCTTCTCCGTGGAGGAGATAAACCACAAGATTGTGGAGATGCTGCGCCCTGACGGTATGCAGACACCGGTGCAACTGGTGTTTCAGAGCATAGAGGGCCTGCACACCGCTTGCCCGCGACATCCGGGCGACTGGTATTTCACCGGTCTCTATCCCACACCGGGCGGCATAAGGATGGTGAATCAAGCATTTGTCAATTATATGGAAAACAGGAAATTATCGCGATAATAATATGAGAAGAGCAAAACTGATACTTAATGACGGGAGCCAGTTCAGCGGCTGGTCGTTCGGATATGAGCAGGGCGCCGCGGGCGAAGTGGTGTTCAACACCGCAATGACAGGCTATCCCGAAAGCCTCACCGACCCCAGCTATGCCGG
>CAJONT010000076.1 GCA_905235975.1 uncultured Prevotella sp. | reverse complement strand
CTGCCAAGGAGCGCTGCGACAAAGGCTTTGGTGTGAACAACACCGGTCTGGCTGTGTTCCTCGATTTCTCCGAGTCAATCAACCGCCTGGGTCTGGATGTCATCATGCAGCGCTACGGCAACCTCTTTGAGATGTATGAGGAGATTACCGACGTGTTCCCCGGTGATGTGGCCAACGAAATCAACGGTGTGAAGTACTACAAGCCCATGATGATTTATCCCGCCATCCACTACACCATGGGTGGTATCTGGGTAGACTATGAGCTGCAGACCAGCATCCGCGGCCTCTTTGCCATCGGCGAGTGCAACTTCTCCGACCACGGTGCCAACCGCCTCGGTGCCTCCGCACTGATGCAGGGTCTGGCCGACGGTTACTTCGTGTTGCCTTACACCATTCAGAACTACCTGGCCGACCAGGAGATCTGGCCTCGTATCAGCACCGACCTGCCCGAGTTTGAGGAGGCAGAGAAGGGTGTGCAGAAAGAAATCGACCGCCTGATGGGCATCAAGGGCAAGCGCTCTGTCGACTCCATCCACAAGGAACTCGGCCACATCATGTGGGAGTATGTGGGTATGGGCCGCACTGCCGAGGGCCTGAAGATCGGCATTGAGAAGATGAAGAAACTGCAGAAGGAATTTGATACCAACCTCTTCGTTCCCGGCTCGAAGGAAGGTTTGAACGTAGAGCTTGACAAGGCCATCCACCTGCGCGACTTCTTCACCATGGGCGAGCTTGTGGCACACGATGCCCTCTCACGCAACGAATCGTGCGGCGGACACTTCCGTGAGGAATACCAGACCGAGGAAGGCGAGGCCAAGCGCGATGATGAGAACTTCTTCTATGTAGGCTGCTGGGAGTATCAGGGTCCCAACAAAGATCCCGAACTCATCAAGGAGCCGCTCGAGTATGAGGCTATTAAGGTACAGACCCGTAATTATAAGAACTAATACATTATGGCAAAAAATATAAGTTTTACGATTAAGTTCTGGCGTCAGAACGGACCGCGCGAGAAGGGTCACTTCGATACACACCAGATGAAGGATATTCCCGATGATACCTCATTCCTTGAGATGCTCGACATCCTCAATGAGGAACTCATCAACGAGGGCAAGGAACCGTTTGTGTTCGACCATGACTGCCGCGAGGGTATCTGTGGCATGTGCTCGCTCTATATCAACGGTACACCCCACGGCAAGACAGAGCGCGGCGCCACTACCTGCCAGCTCTATATGCGCAGATTCAACGACGGCGACGTGATTACCGTGGAGCCCTGGCGCTCTGCCGCCTTCCCCGTCATCAAAGACTGTATGGTAGACCGCAACGCCTTCGATAAGATTATCCAGGCCGGTGGCTATACCAGCATCCGTACGGGTCAGGCTCAGGATGCCAACGCTATCCTTATCCCCAAGCAGAATGCCGACGAGGCCATGGACTGCGCCAGCTGCATCGGCTGCGGTGCCTGCGTGGCCGCTTGCAAGAACGGCTCTGCCATGCTCTTCGTAAGCTCCAAGGTGAGCCAGCTCGCCCTGCTCCCGCAAGGACGTCCTGAGGCTGCCAAGCGTGCCAAGGCCATGATGAAGGCCATGGAGGAACTGGGCTTCGGCAACTGCACCAACACCCGCGCCTGCGAGGCTGTGTGCCCGAAGAATGAGTCGATAGCCAACATTGCCCGCCTGAACCGCGAGTTCATCAAGGCAAAGCTCAACGACTAATCCTTGTCGCCACTGAACAATATAGCCGTGTGTCGCTCAAAATGCGACACACGGCTTTTTTCGTACCCTTCCGGAAATCGCCGAAGCGTAACTGCTGTTTTCTAGAATGGTGGGTTCTTAGAACACACCTAATGTGAAAAAGAGTGTAAGATTTTGTCAATTCGGCTAATTTCCGTAATTTTGCAGGGCAATATGCACAGATGTTTCCATCCCGAAAAGTTCTATTTATGGCAGTTACAATAAAAAAAGTGGAGTCGCGAAGCGACCTGAGAAAATTCATCGATTTTCATTACACCCTCTATAAAGGCAATCAGTATGATGCCCCCAACCTGTTCAGCGACGACTGGGGCACACTGAGCAAGGATAAGAATGCAGCCTTCGAGTTCTGCGAGTCGGAATATTACTTGGCCTACAAAGACGGCAAGTTGGCTGGCCGTGTGGCTGCCATCATCAACCGGAAGGCCAACGACAAGTGGAACCGCCCTTGTGTACGCTTCGGATGGATCGACTTTATCGACGACATAGAGGTGAGCACCGCCCTCCTCAAGGCCGTTGAAGACTACGGAAGGCAGAAGGGCATGACAGAGATGGTGGGACCGCTCGGCTTCACCGACATGGATCCTGAGGGAATGCTCATCTGGGGTTTCGAAGAATTGGGTACGATGGCCACCATCTACAACTACCCCTATTATCCAGAACACTTGGAAAAGATTGGCGGCTTTGAGAAAGACAACGACTATGTGGAGTTCAAGCTCTACATACCCAAGGAGGTGCCTGAGAAATATGCCAAGATAGCCGCCCTTGTGGAGAAGCGCTACAACCTGCATGTGAAGAAGCTCACCAAGAAAGAGGTGTTCGAAGAGGGATACGGAAAAAGAATCTTCCAGCTCATCAACGAGTGCTTCAAAGACCTCTACTCCTACTCAGAGCTCTCCGAAAAACAGGTGGAGCAGTATGTCAACATGTATCTGCCTATGGCCGACCTGAACCTCATCACACTCATCGAAGACTGGAACAACGACAAGAAACTGGCTGGTGTGGGCATCACCATCCCCTCACTCACCAAGGCGCTCCAGAAGTGCTACAAAGGTCGCCTGTGGCCTTTCGGCTGGTACCATCTGCTCAGAGCCATCAAGCATCACAAGACCAATGTGGTGGACCTCTACCTTGTGGGATTCCTGCCCGAATATCGCTCCAAGGGTGCCAATGCGCTCCTCTTCACCGACCTTATCCCCCGTTACATCGACTACGGTTTTGAGTGGGGTGAGACCAATGTGGAGATGGAAGACAACACCCATGTGCAGAGCCAGTGGGGTCCCCTCGACCCGCAGATGCACAAGCGCCGCCGCTGCTTTAAGAAACAGATCAAACCGTGAACAAAATCACACGAAATATGTCTGACGAACAGATAAACATCCCCTCACAGAATGAGGTGAACTATACCGATGCCAACATCATCCACCTCTCCGACATGGAACATG
Organism: uncultured Prevotella sp.; assembly: GCA_905235975.1. GTDB lineage: Bacteria > Bacteroidota > Bacteroidia > Bacteroidales > Bacteroidaceae > Prevotella. The sequence goes on along the minus strand of CAJONT010000076.1, from coordinate 784 downwards.
TGCGCACACGCCCCGGTATGTATATCGGGCGCTTGGGCGACGGTTCTCTCGCCGAAGACGGTATCTATGTGCTCCTGAAGGAGGTGATAGACAACTCCATCGACGAATTCAAGATGAATGCCGGAAAACGCATTGAGGTGGACATCACCGACAACAAGCGTGTCACCGTGAGAGACTACGGCCGAGGCATCCCCCAAGGCAAGCTCATCGAGGCCGTCAGCGTGCTCAACACAGGCGGCAAATACGATTCCAAGGCATTCAAGAAGAGCGTGGGCCTCAATGGTGTGGGCGTAAAAGCCGTCAATGCCCTCAGTGTGCATTTCGAGGTGCGTTCCCATCGCGACGGTCAGGTGCGCTCCGCCGTCTTTGAGAGGGGCAAACTGATAGAAGACCATACCGAGCCCTACGACGACGAGACCGGTACATACATCGCCTTCGAGCCCGACGACACCCTCTTCAAGAACTACTCTTTCCACAACGAGATTGTGGAAACCATGCTCCGCAACTATACCTATCTCAATACCGGCCTCATCATCATGTACAACGGGCGGCGCATCCTGAGCCGCAACGGCCTTGAAGACCTGCTCAACGACAATATGACCAATGAGGGCATCTATCCCATTATCCACATGAAGGGCGAGGACATCGAGATAGCCTTCACCCACACCAACCAGTATGGCGAGGAGTACCACAGCTTCGTCAACGGACAGCACACCACCCAGGGCGGTACCCACCAGAGCGCTTTCAAGGAGCATATTGCCAAGACCATCAAGGAGTTCTCAGG
>CAJONT010000075.1 GCA_905235975.1 uncultured Prevotella sp. | reverse complement strand
TATGAACCACTTCATGGAGATTGCCAAGATGCGTGCAGGACGTCTCCTTTGGGCCAAGATCGTGAAGAGCTTCGGCGCCAAGGATCCCAAGTCGATGGCTCTTCGTACACACTCACAGACTTCAGGATGGTCGCTCACCGAGCAGGATCCGTTCAACAACGTGGGACGTACCTGTATTGAGGCTATGGCTGCTGTGCTGGGCCACACCCAGTCGCTCCACACCAATGCGCTCGACGAGGCTATCGCTCTTCCCACCGATTTCTCCGCACGTATCGCTCGTAACACCCAGATTTACATCCAGAACGAGACAAAGGTCTGCAAGCAGATCGACCCGTGGGCTGGTTCCTACTATGTGGAGTCGCTCACCAACGAACTGGTTCACAAGGCTTGGGAGCATATCCAGGAGATTGAAAAACTGGGCGGTATGGCGAAGGCCATCGAGACCGGTATTCCTAAGATGCGTATCGAGGAGGCTGCTGCCCGCACACAGGCTCGCATCGACTCTGGCATCCAGACCATCGTGGGTACCAACAAGTATCGTCTCGCCCATGAGGATCCTATCGACATCCTCGAGGTGGACAACACTGCCGTACGCAAACAGCAGGAGGAAAGCCTGGCTCAGGTGCGCGCCAACCGCGACGAGGCTGCATGCAAGGCTGCTCTGGCTGAGATTACTGAGTGCGTGAAAGAATTCAATGAGGGCAAGAAGTCGGAAAAGAATCTCCTCGCTCTTGCTGTCAAGGCTGCTGGACTCCGTTGCACACTGGGTGAAATCAGTGATGCTTGCGAGGCTATTGTAGGACGTTATAAAGCTGTTATCAGAACTATTTCAGGCGTGTATTCAGCAGAATGTAAAAGCGACTCCGACTTTGAGAAAGCTTGCGAGTTGACAGAAGAGTTCTTCAAGAAAGAAGGACGCCGCCCGCGTATCTTCGTGGCCAAGATGGGTCAGGACGGACACGACCGCGGTGCAAAAGTGGTGGCTACAGGTTATGCCGACTGTGGATTCGACGTGGATATGGGACCGCTCTTCCAGACACCGGCCGAGGCTGCCCGCGAGGCAGTTGAGAACGATGTCCATGTAGTGGGTGCTTCCTCTCTCGCCGCAGGACACAAGACGCTCATCCCGCAGCTCATTGAAGAGCTTCACAAGCTGGGCCGCGACGACATCATGGTCATCGCTGGCGGTGTGATTCCGGCACAAGACTACGACTTCCTCTACAAGGCTGGTGTGGCCGCCATCTTCGGCCCCGGCACCTCCGTGGCAAAGGCTGCCGTAGAAATGATGAACATCCTGCTTGAGAAATAAGAGCAAGGCATATCAAGCAAAAGGAGGGGAAGCCGTTAAGCTTCCCCTCCTTTTGCTTGATATGGTAAACAATGTCTATGACCGAGTGGCCCTGCGACTTTATTCCAAACTCTCTACATTCACTCCCTCAAGTTCGTCGATAATCTTCAAGATGCTTCTCTCATATTGGGCTCGTTTCATCTTCACCTCAACGCTCACTTTGCAGCCATCGGGAGTTTCACGCATGGCGTAGGTGTCGAAATTCATGCCGTCGTTCTTCAAGTGCTCCAGGATGTGCTTCACCTCTTCGGTGGTCTTGGCGGTAAACGTGAGGTTCAAGCTGCGTGAACCAAAACGGCGGAACACCCAGTTGTGGGCTTCAAGTCCGATTACCACCATCACCGTAGTGGCGGCGGCAAGGATGTAGAGGCCGGCACCACAGGTCAAACCGATTGCAGAGGTCACCCACAGTCCGGCGGCAGTGGTAAGGCCGCGTACCACATGCTTTTGGAAGATGATGGTACCTGCGCCAATGAAACCGATACCGGACACAACTTGGGCGGCGATACGGGAGGCATCCACATGGATGCTGTCGGTGGTCACCACCGAATAGAATCCGTGTTGTGAGATAATCATGAACAGGGCGCTGCCCAATGCAACTAAGAAATGGGTGCGGATACCGGCTTCTTTGGCGCGGTAGCTTCGCTCAAAGCCGATGGCGGCGCCCATAAGGGCGGAAGCCAACAGACGTAGTATCAACTCTTGTGTCATGATGCGTCAAAACTTAGATGTTCTTCTTTGTCGTGATGGGTGATGCGGATGGTGCCGCCCAGTTTCACTTCCTCGCCAAGGATGAGCTCACAGATACCGTCTTCCACGTAGTTCTGGATGGCTCGCTTCAAGGGACGGGCACCGAACTGCACGTCATAGCCCTTGGTGGCAAGAAACTCTTTCGCCGGGGTGTCGAGCTCCACATGGTAGCCAAGCGACTCAATACGGGCAATCACACCACTCAGTTCTATGTCCACAATCTGCTTGATGGCATCGAGACCGAGCTGGTCGAAGGTGATAATCTCGTCGAGGCGGTTCAGAAATTCCGGGGCAAATTGCTTGCTCAGGCTCTTCTGGATGATGGAACGGGCATTCTCGCGGTCTTTCTCGTCGAGTATCATGCCGCCCCTGCTGGCATCGAAGCCTATGCCGCGTCCGAATTCCTTCAGCTGGCGGGTGCCGGCGTTCGACGTCATGATAATCACCGTGTTGCGGAAGTCTATCAGACGGCCGTTGCCATCGGTGAGACGACCTTCATCCAGCACCTGAAGCAACATGTTGAACACGTTGCCGTGTGCCTTCTCTATCTCATCGAGCAACACGATGGAGTAGGGGTGACGGCGCACTTTCTCGGTCAACTGGCCTCCCTCTTCATATCCTACATAGCCCGGAGGGGCACCTACCAAGCGCGACACGTTGAAACTCTCGGAGTATTCGCTCATGTCTACACGAATCAGACTGTCGGCACTGCCGAACATGTGCTCGGCAAGTCGCTTGGCAAGATAGGTCTTGCCCACGCCGGTGGGGCCTAAGAACATGAATACGCCTATCGGACGATTGGGGTCTTTCAGTCCCACACGGTTGCGCTGGATGGCCTTTGTCATTTTGTCAATGGCTTTGTCCTGGCCCACCACCGAACTCTTCAGAACGTCGCCCATGTGACGGAGACGCTTGCCCTCTGATTCTGCCATGCGCTGTACAGGCACGCCGGTCATCATCGAGACCACATCAGCCACATGTTCTTCGGTCACCGTCTCACGACTTCCTGTCTCCCCCGAAATCCACTGTTCCTTCATGGTCTTCAGCTCCTTCTCAAGGGTGGTCTGCTTGTCGCGGTAGGCGGCGGCCAACTCGTAGTTCTGGTTCTTCACCGCATTGTCTTTCTTGCGCAGCACAGAGGCAAGTTCTTTTTCCTTGTCTTCAATCTCGGGAGGAATATGTGCATTGTGGAGGTGTACACGGGCACCCACCTCGTCCATCGCATCAATGGCCTTGTCGGGGAATGCACGGTCGGTCACGTAGCGCTCCGTCAGTCTCACACAGGCCTCAAGGGCCTCATCGGAGTAGAGCACATGGTGGTGGGTCTCGTAGCGGTCGCGGAGGTTCTTGATGATGTCGAGCGTCTCCTCGGCGGTGCTCGGTTCTACAAGCACCTTTTGGAAACGGCGCTCCAAGGCTCCGTCTTTCTCTATGCTGTTGCGGTACTCATCGAGTGTCGTGGCACCGATGCACTGCATGTGTCCCCGTGCCAAGGCGGGCTTGAGGATGTTGGCTGCATCCATTGAGCCAGGGGCACCGCCGGCACCTATCATCGTGTGAATCTCGTCGATGAAGACGATGATGTCGGGATTTTCCTCTATCTCACGGAGAAGGGCCTTGATGCGTTCCTCAAACTGGCCGCGGTATTTGGTGCCCGCCACCATGGAGGTGAGGTCGAGGGCCACAAGGCGCTTGTTGAAGAGAATGGGCGAGGTCTGCTTGTTTACAATCATCTGCGCCAACCCTTCCACGATTGCGCTCTTGCCCACACCGGGGTCGCCAATCAGGATGGGGTTGTTCTTCTTGCGACGGCAAAGAATCTCCATCACGCGCTGAAGCTCGTTCTTGCGGCCCACGACGGGGTCGAGCTTGGCTTCTGCGGCTGCCTTTGTCAGGTCGGTGGAGAAATTGTCAAGAATCGGCGTCTTCGACTTCTGTTCGGTGGCTTGGGCTGTGCTGCTGTTGCGCTGACCGCTACGAGGTGACTCATTTATCATTTCATCCTCATCCTCATCCTCGGGCAGGTCGATGCCGTCGGTGGGCTTGGTGTTGCCAGCCTTCAGAAGTGTAAGGGTGTCTTCGTAATACATCTTGTTTTTCTCTAAAATCTCTTTGGCTCCGTTGTTCACCTGGTCGTGGAGGATGGCAAGAAGCAGGTGGGGTACATCCACCGTCTGCTTATGCTGCATACGGGCCTCAAGCACTGCCAGACGCAGTATGTTGCTGGCTTTCTCATTGAGTACCAACTCTCTGCGGTTCACCGGCAAGCCTAATTCGTTATCCTTAACCTTGTTCTCTAATTGGGTCTTCACAACCTGCATGTCGACATTGAGACGGTCGAAAAGGTCGTGTATAGCGCCCGAGCGGTCGCGAAGAATGCCCAAGAGCAGATGTTCCGGGCCTACCGAACTGCTGGACGTACGGGTAGCTTCCTCTCTGCTGAAAGAGAGTATCTGTGATACATTGGGAGAAAACTGGCTCGTTATCATTCTTCTTTCCTTTCTTTTATATTCCTACTTTCTTTCTTCTATAGCTTAATTTACTACATACAAAATCTGTGCCAAACTATTTGTCACTGTAGAATTTCATGTATTCGTCTTCAAAATTCGGCGTGAAGAACTGGGTGCCTATACGTGATTTGATTTCGGCAGGGGTGAAAAACCTGCCGCCGGCAAGTTCGTCGGTGGAGGGACGCACCACACCGTCGTATACCGTTTCATATACATACACCAGTTCACGTTCGCGCTTCCCTTCGAAGACATAGCGGCCTATCTCACGGGGGGTGTAGTCGGTCACGCCAAGTTCTTCGCTTACTTCCCTGTGTAGGGCATCAGCCACAGCTTCGCCGTAGTTCACATGGCCGCCGGTGGCGGTGTCCCACTTGCCGGGTTGTATGTCTTTCCATTCGGGGCGCTTCTGCAGATACAGTGCTCCTTCGCTGTTCCAGAGGTGCAGGTGCACCACCGGATGTAGTATTTTACTTCCATCGTGGGCTTGGCCGCGGCGTATACTGCCTGTCACATGACCTTCATCGTCCACTACGGGGAACAGTTCTTCTTGATTGTCTCTATACATCTTTTTACCTTATATTAATATAATGGGGGCTTTCTTATAGGCGGGATGTCTGCCTTTCCCGTATTTCGGCGTGTACCGTGTCGCTCTTTTACAGTCGCACCACTTGGCAGAACATACCTTCGCAGTACTGCGCCAATTGTGTGGGTGCTTCTGTGAAGAGACCGAAAACGGCACTCCCGCTGCCCGACATCTGTGCGTAGAGCGCACCTTGTCGGTAGAGTAAGTCACGTACGTCTCGTATGATGGGATAGAGGGCGAAAACACTCTCTTCAAAATCATTGCGCAGGCGGCCACGCCAACTTTCGATGGGGTCGCCCAGTATTTTCAGGCAGTTCTCCGTGGGTTCCGAGGGGTGTACCTGCGAGTAGGCTTCTTTGGTAGATACCGCCACGGGAGGTTTTACGATGGCAAGGAAGAGTCCGCTCAAGTCCTGTATCTTTCCCTCGCACGGCGTGAGCACATCGCCGATACCTGTGCCATAGGCAGGTTGCGGGTCTATGAAGAAGGCGCAGTCGGCTCCCAGACGACTTGCATGGCGGCGCATCTCATCAGAGTCCATGCCAAGATGGAACTGCTCGTTCAGTAGTCGTATGGCGAAGCCTACATCGCTCGAACCGCCTCCCAATCCCGCTTGTGAGGGTATTCCTTTGTGCAGCTGTATCGTTACAGACGGCAGGTCGTAGTGTTGCCGCAGCAAATGATAGGCTTTCACCACCAAATTGTCATCGGGCGCGCACTCCACAGCCTGCCCTGTAGTAATCAGTTGGCAGGTAGCAGATTCCTCTGTGGCCTCTATGCTGAGCCTATCGTAGAGGGGGATGGGATAGAACACGGTCTCCAAGTTGTGATAGCCGTCGGGACGGCGGCTCACAATGTTCAGACCGATGTTTATCTTGGCGCAGGGATTCGCTGTCATGGTGGTGTCTTTTTTGTTTCGTAAGTACAAAAATAGGATTTTTCCACCGATTTGACCGCATGTTTTGCTGATATTTTGCAAAAATTATCAATTACCTCGTAATCCGTCCCTTTTTACCCCAATATTTTTTGGTAGGCGAGGCGTTCATCACCGTTTGCTAAGTAGATGATGCCGCAATAGGTGAAACCCTGTTTCGCCAGGAGGTGTTGCATGATGGCATTGTCTCGGTGTGTGTCGATACGGATGTTGTCAGTATGGCTGAAACAATATGCAATGATGGCGTTGAACAGACCATGGCTTTTACGGCTGCCTGCTATACGGTGTATCACATAGTAGGGCTTTGTGTCGTCGGTCCATGCTCCTATTATGTGTGCGTAAGTGGGTTCAGGACTGGGAATAAAGGCAAAAGTGCCCACGACCTCACCATCTGTCTCTACAATGTGGCAGCATCCGTTGGCAATGTCTTTGCGAAATATCTCTGCCGATGGATAGCCTTTGGTCCATTGGTGGTGGTTCCCGCTTTTACGCATGGTGTCGCGGGCTTCGTCGGCCAGGCGTAAAAGGAGTGGAATGTCTTGCAAGGTAGCTTTGCGGATGATCATGGGGAAGGGACAGATGGATGTGTCACGTCTTAATAAATAATGAAGTTATCGGAGTGGTGGATTCCTGCAAAGTAGCCGCCTTTCACCGATAACTTCAGAATGTTATTGTCGTAGATGGTGTCAGTTCACGAATGTGGCTCCGGGCAACAGGGTGTAGCCCTTGGTGGGATGGCTGAAGCCTTTGGCTTCCTTCCATGCCTTCTTCTCAAAGCCATAGGGACCGCGGTTGGGACCCTTTTCGTCGCTCGTAATCACGACAGGAGTGCCCACGCGGGCATAGTGCTCTTTCAGATGCTTGATGTCGGCATCGCGAAGGCGGATGCAGCCTTCACTGTCGCGCCCTGGTATGCTCGATTCGTTGCTCGTGCTGCCGTGAATGCCGATACCACTGTGTCCTGGCGTCTGCAGGCGAAGGAACCAGTCTCCGTAGGCGGGCAGGTTGCCGCGTCCGTCGCCGAAGTCATGCTTCCAACTGCTTGCAGGTTGTATCTGTGTTATCTTGAAGGGATTACGTGGTGTGCTCTCTGGGGTTTTCATGTCGCCGCGCCGCTCTTTGTTTCCGAGTGCTTTCGACAGACATACGGGATAGTGGGCCACGAGCAGGGTGTCCTTGCCAACCTTTTCATATACATAGAGTCTGAACTCTTGTTTTGAAATCACGATGATGCAGTTTTCCGGCTTCACATTCTCGCGGTACACACGGCGCGCGTCGGTCTGATTGGCCACGCTGAAGGTCTTTTTGCCCATCTTCACTTGCCGCATGGTGGCTTCACCGGGTTTCACTTCATGTGCCCCTTGTGCGTAGAGACCGCTCACCACGCAGAGAAGTGCAGCGGCACACCAAATTCTTATCCTTTTCATTTCTCGTCGGGAATCCTTTCTTTAAGGTTCTTTTTATTTGGTTACGTAAGAGTATTTCTTTGAGATATATACCGTTTTTCCTTTGTAACTGCACTTGTAGAAGTCGTTGGCCTCGCCAAGGTAGTCGAGATAGGTTCCTTTTGGCAGGTAGCAGGGGGAACCGTCGTCCCAAGTGAAATATTTGTAATTGGTGCCGGGGCCTGTTCTCAGACGTACATTGGTACCATTCACCACCACAAAGAACTTCTTGGATTCTTTCGCTGCCGGAGCCGTGTTGCTTTCGGTGGTCAGCTTGCTGTACTGCTTGGAGATGTACAACTTATAGCCGGCATATTGTACATAGTAAAAGTCGCCTTTTTCGCCAAGATAGGTCAGTTTGGTGCCTTTGGGAGCATAGCGGGGCTTACCGTTGTCGTAACACAGCCAACTGGCATTCGTATTGGGCTCAAAACGCAGGCGTACGTTCACACCGTTCACCACTACAAATTTCTTCTGCTCCTGCTGCACTGCATAGTTGTTTGTGCTCAAAGGAGCCTTTGAATAAGCCAGACTGGAAAATACAGTGAGAAATAAACCTGTCATGACCAGTGCTTTGATGAATCTTTTCATAATTGTTTGGTTTTTAGGGTTAATGTTTCTATCTTATGATTTTGTATCTGTCACGGCGTCTTCTTGAGGCAATGTGGCGGCCTCTTCGCCTATACGCTTGTTACCCGGTGAGGGTGATGTGTAAGACGACCCGAGGGCTTCGCAGGCTTTTACCTCAAAAGGCATCTTGTCTTCGGTGATGCCTTTTATCACCACAGGCTGGCCTTTTTGGACATACAGGTCGTGCAGCACAATTAAGTCGGCGTCACGCAGACGGATGCAACCCTCGCTGTCGCGACCGGGTACACTGGCTTCATTATTTGTACTGCCGTGAATGCCCACCCCTGTGAATCCGGGTGTCTCTAAACGCAGGAACCATCCTCCATAGGCGGGAATAGAGCCTCTGCCGTCGCCAAAGTCGTGGTGCCAGGTGCTGGCATCCTGTATCTGGCTGATGTGGAATGGCTGTGCAAGGGTGCTCTCCGGTGTCCGCATATCGCCACTCTTGGTCTTGGCTTCAGGATATTTGGCGTAGCACACTGGGAAATGTGCTGCCAGCACGGTGTCTTTGCCGTCTTGCCCGGCTTCGTAGACATAGAGCCGGTATTCTTTTTTTGAGATTACAATGATGCAACGCTCCTTGTCCACTTCTTGTTTGTACACATGGGCTGAATCATCTATGTCGGCTATGTTGTACACTTTGCCGCCTACTTGTATCTCACGCATTGGCACCTCGCCATTGCTGTCTGCTGCACCTTTGGCTTCGTGGCCGTGGTTTTCTGTCTGACCGTTGCAACCTGCCAGCATTGCCGTGCCGAGGATACTGCATAGGAGCAGTGTGGTTATTTTCATCACTTCCAACTTTTAGTTCTAACTTTTATTTCATGCAAAAGTAAACTTTTTATTCTATATCTCCAAACTTTTTCGTGTTTTGTCATGATATTGTGGTATATTTGTAGGCGATAATACACACATTTCTACCATGAGAATTCCCGCTTTGTTCAAGAAGTATATTTGGCTGGTAAATACCATTCATAATGCAAAACGCATCACCTTAAATGAAATCAACGATAAGTGGCTGCGCTCTGACATCAGCGAGGGTCAACCCTTGGCACGTGCCACATTCAACCGCCACAAGCAGGCGATAGAGGAAATATTCGATATCATCATCGACTGTGACCGGCGCGACGGGTATACCTATTTCATTGGGAATGCGGATGTGCTCGAAGGTAATACGCTGCAGAAATGGCTCCTGTCAACGCTGTCTGTCGGAAACATCGTGACCGACAATATTCACCTGCAAGACAGGATGTTGTTAGAGTACATCCCCTCGGGAGAAGAACATCTGCAGTCGGTGATTGATGCTATGAAAAACGGGGTGGCTGTCCGCTTCCTTTACCAGAAATACGGTACAGACGAACCTTATCAAGTCATAGTGGAACCTTACTGTGTGAAACTCTTTGCGCAAAGATGGTATATGCTGGGGCATTTCTCCCGCCGGCTGTCAGATAAAGTGCACAAACCCAATACACTGCGCATATATTCTCTCGACCGTATCGTCGATCTTCAGGCTACCGACATTCATTTTGAAATGGATGAAGATTTCTCGCCGAAGGAATATTTCGCCCACTACTATGGAGTGACGGTGGGCGACGGAAATAAACTGGAGAGGGTGGTGCTGAGGGCTAAACCGTGGCTTAGCTACTATCTTAACGATTTGCCCCTGCATGCTTCGCAACGTGAGATGAAACGATGCGACGAATATACCGACTTTGAACTCTATATCCGTCCTACAAACGAGTTCGTAAAATGCCTTATGGGGTGGGGGGATGCCATAAAAGTGATGGAACCAACCTCGCTGGCCTCAAAAATAAAAGAAATGCTTCTGTCGGCGGCCTGTCAGTACGAATAGAAACGCTTGAGCGCATTTCTTTTGTAATTTTAACAACTTTTATTTTGCTGGTTGAAAAAAAGAATGTAATTTTGACGCGTAAAATTTACGCAAGATAATGGAAGAGAAAAAATTTTGTTACAAATATCCGCATCCCGCCGTGACCACCGATTGTGTGATCTTCGGTTTCGACGGAAAACAGTTGCAAGTATTGCTTATAGAGCGCGGGTTGGAACCATATAAGGGAAGGTGGGCCTTTCCCGGTGGTTTCGTCCGTATGGAAGAGTCGTGTGAGGAAGGTGCCTTGCGCGAACTTGAAGAGGAAACGGGTCTGACGGGTGCCTATATTGAGCAGTTCCATACTTTCAGCGAACCTTTGCGCGACCCCCGCGAGCGTGTAATCACGGTGGCTTTTTATGCCCTTGTCCGCATTCAGGATGTGAGAGGTGGCGACGATGCCGCCAAAGCGAAGTGGTTCGGTCTTGATGAAGTGCCACAGTTGGCGTTCGACCACGACCGTATCCTGCGCGAAGCTTTGAAGTGTCTGCGCGAACGCATTCATTTCGAACCGGTCGGTTTTGAACTGCTACCGGAAAAGTTCACCATGAAGCAGTTGCAGAATCTGTATGAGGCAATTCTCGACGTGCGTTTCGACAGAGGCAACTTCTCCAAGAAGATGCTCCATTTTAACATACTTAATGTTCTTGACGAAAAAGTGTGGCCCACACCAAAGAGAGAAGCCAATCTGTACAGCTTTAATTTGGAGTGTTATAACGAACTGAAAAGAAAGGGATTCCGACTGGAGTTTTAAAGGTGGGTTCTATTAATTATGTCGAGGCGATTTTTGTCTTTTAGTCGAGGGCAAAGTGTAAGTTTCAGAAGGCGTGTAGCGGGCTA
>CAJONT010000074.1 GCA_905235975.1 uncultured Prevotella sp. | reverse complement strand
TGATTCTGGAGAAGGTCTGTATGCCTACTGGATAACGGCGCTCATTCATAAATCGGAGTTTTTTCGTTCACGGTGCTAAGATAAGGAATTTTTCTTGAAGCGCAAAAACTTTTTGAAAGGAGTTTATGGTCAGTGATTACCTTTGTGGCTGCGCTTGTGGCTGCTGAGTTTGCACCTACAAAGGTAACCCAGGAAAAGTCAGGTAGTCGCAAATAAAAGTTAAAACCGAGAAAAAACTTCCAATCATTAATTTTTTTTGCTAATTTGCGACATATTTCAGAAATCACCTTAAATATATAAATACTATGGCAAAAGGGAAAAGAGGAAAACGCATGAACAAACGGCAGCTGTCAGAGATGTTGTTAACATTTTTCCAAGAGCAGCCCAATGAAACTTTCACGCTGAAGCAGATATTCCGTGCCCTGCATTTGGACACACATCCGCTTAAGATGCTGGCCATCGACACGATGGAAGAGATGGCCTGGGACGACGTGTTGAGCAAGGTGAGCGACACTTCCTATCGCCTCAACCTGAAAGGGCAGGTGCAAGAGGGAATCTTCCGCCGCAAGGCCAACGGAAAGAACAGCTTTTTGCCCGACGATGGCGGCAAACCCGTGTTTGTGGCAGAGCGCAATTCGATGTTTGCTCTCGACGGCGACCGGGTAAGGGTGTCGTTCAACGCACGGCGTCAGAACCACATCAAGGAGGCAATGGTTACAGAAATCCTCGCGCATGCCCGCGATACCTTTGTGGGTAAGCTGGTGGTGGAGCGCGATTATGCCTTCCTCGTCACGGAGAGCAACATCTTCTCGCACGATATCATGGTGCCCAAAAAGAAGCTCAAGGGGGGTGTCACAGGCGACAAGGCTGTGGTGAAAATTGTCCAATGGCCCAGCAAAGAGTCGAAGAACATCATCGGTGAGGTGGTAGACGTGTTGGGCAAGTCGGGTGACAATACGGTAGAGATGCACGCCATTTTGGCCAAATACGGATTGCCCTACAAATATCCCTCACATGTGGAGGAAGCCGCCAACAAGATACCCGCCGAGATTACGGCGGCCGACTTGGAAGGTCGTGAGGACTTCCGCGGGGTGTGCACCTTCACCATCGACCCGCACGATGCGAAGGACTTCGACGATGCCCTCTCCATCCGTAAGCTTGACAACAATCTCTGGGAGGTAGGTGTGCATATAGCCGATGTGTCGCACTATGTGAAGGAAGGCTCCGTGATAGACAAGGAGGCACAGAAACGTGCTACCAGTGTGTATCTCGTGGACCGTACCATACCCATGCTGCCCGAACGTCTCTGCAATTATATCTGCTCACTGCGGCCTGATGAAGACAAACTGTGCTTCAGCACGGTGTTCGAGATGGACGACAAGGCTCAGGTGAAGAGCTGGCGCCTGGTACATACCGTGATAAGGAGTTGCCGTCGCTTCGCCTATGAGGAGGTGCAGAAGATTCTGGAAGACAACGGTGTGGTGGAAGGTTCCGGCAATCCGGCACCTCCTGCCGGGAAGGGTGGCTACAAAGGTGAGCTCGCCAATGAACTCATCACACTCGACCGCTTTGCCAAACTGTTGCGTGCTGAGCGTTTCAAGAACGGTGCCGTAAAATTTGAGCGTGAAGAGCTGCATTTTGATGTGGATGAAACGGGCAAGCCCACCCGCTGCTATTTCAAAGTGTCGAAAGATGCCAACAAACTTATTGAGGAGTTTATGTTGTTGGCCAACCGCACCGTGGCAGAGAGTGTGGGACGTGTGAAGAAGGGCGTGAAGGCTAAGACACTGCCTTACCGCGTGCACGATGCACCGGATCCCACCAAACTGGAGACGCTGCGCGAGTTCATCATCAAGTTTGGCTACAAATTGAAGACGGCGGGTACCAAGGGGGCACTTTCCAAGAGTTTGAACACGCTGATGGAGGAGTGTGCAGGCACCAAGGAGGAGAACCTGATACAGACCGTGGCACTGAGAGCCATGATGAAGGCCCGCTACAGTGTGCACAATATCGGCCACTACGGACTTGCCTTCGACTATTACACTCATTTCACGAGTCCCATACGCCGCTATCCCGATACCATGGTGCACCGTCTGCTCACTCGTTATCAGGAGGGAGGCCGCAGTGCCAACAAAGACCACTATGAGGAACTCTGCGAGCACTCGAGCGACATGGAGCAGCTTGCCATGAACGCTGAGCGCGAAAGTATCAAGATGAAGATGGTGGAGTTTATGGCCGATAAGATAGGGCAGGAATATGATGCACACATCAGCGGCATCCAGTCGTATGGCATCTATTGTGAAATCGACGAGAACCACTGCGAGGGTATGGTTGCCATGCACGACCTTGACGACGACTACTACGATTTCGACGAACGCAACTACTGTCTGGTGGGTCGCCGCAGGCACCATAAGTTCCAGTTGGGCGATGCCGTACGTATCAAGGTGGCAAGCGCCAATGTAGAGAAACGTCAACTCGACTTTGTGCTGGTAAAATAGCTCCGTGCTCCGCCCACCATTGTCCCGGCCCTATAGGTTGCTGCGTTGTGCCGACCTGTAGGGCCGGATTGTTTCCTGCCCCATTCAGAACCGCCAGCGCAGCTGCAGGTTCAGGTCGGTTTTCGAAGAATGGTCTATGCGCTGATAACCTGAAGAGATGTGGTCGCGGTCGAAGTAGTCGATGGTGACCAGATTGGCCAGGAGCATGAGGCGGCGGCCCAGGTCGGCTCTCACGGTGAGCGAGTAGTGCACACCTTCGCCATCGTAAGAGCGGAAACCATAGCTGTAGAGCGGACCGCTCTCATAGCTGTAGACGCGGCTCTCATAGTCGTCGGTGCGGAAATAGCCCACGGCAGCATTCACTTTCAGCCAGCGGTGTGCGTAGCCGCTCTGTGTGCTCACCGTCCATCCTAAGCTCTGCTCCTCGGCATCGCAGAAAGAGAGGTCGGCCCGTATGCCTCCTTGCCACGGTCCATGGTTGCCTGTGACACCTAAAAGGGCGCGGTGAGTGGTCTTCCAGATAAGGGCGGTTTGTTCGCTGTTGTCATATTCTCTCATCTTCAGCCGGTAACGCAGGGTAAGCGACATCTTGTCGGTGTTGTATTGAGCCTGCAGCAGGTTGTCCCAGGCCCGTGACGACACCAAAGCCTGATACTTGGAGGCGGCAAAATAGGCATAGTCGCTGTAGGCTGTCAGTTGCAGGGTGCGCAAGGGCTGCCATTTGGCACCTATGTAGATACCATTCTCATTCTGCACCCTTCCCCCTTCGTTGAAGCTGTTGGCGTGTAGCGAATAGTATTTCTTGCCGTAGAATCGGTACAGCGCCATGAGCGAAAGGTTGGACGAGGGCGTCATGCTCAGAGTGTGCAGGGTGGCGAGGGCACCGCAGTCGCCGGTGGCTATTTCGCCTCGCACTCCGACGAGCGGTCCGTTGAAGCTGTAGTGGGTGCTGACGTTCCAGAAGCGGTCGCCGTCGGGATAGTAGAGGCGGTAGCTCTGTCGGGTGTCGGGTTGCAGAGGGCGGCTCAGCCAGGTATGAAGTGCGGTGGCTCCTATGCGGAGGGCGCCGCGGTGGTATTCCACATCGGTGCCCACGGTGGTCTCTCCCGTGTTGTTCTTCTTGTCCATCTCAGTGGGGGTGCGGTGGTAGTTGGTGGTCAGGATGGAGGAAATGGACGACGAGTCGCGGTTCAGGGTGGCATCCACCTTCCTGTAGGATGCCAGTGCGCTCAGTTCCAGACCTTTGCACAGGTCGACCGTGGCAGCGGCCCCCTGCAGGTAGTGGGCAGCACTGCGCGAGGAGTGGGCACGCAGACCTCTGCTCTTGTTGCCGAGAGAGGAAAGGGAGGCCAGTTTGCCCATGCTGAAGTCGTTGTTCATCACGAGTCCCATGCCGAAGGATGCCCGGTACTTGCCTGCCACGAGGGTGCTCACCCTGCCCAAGCGGTGTGCCTCGGCATAGAGGGAGTAGTAGTCGTAGCCCAGCGTGTTCTTGTCGGCGAAGAAGGGTTCTCCCGCATCCTGTGACCCCACGAGGCCCACCTTGATACGGTTGGAGTAGTGGAACTTGTACCTTACGGAGTGGCTGTACTGATAGCCCAGGTAGACCTCCTTGTCGCCCCGTCGCTCATAGAAAGGAACGCCGGCTGTAACCACCACATCGTGGTGTCCGTATTTCAGTATGCGCTGCAAGGTCATGTTGTCTTTCTGGGGTATGTCGCCGAAGGTGACGAAATAGGCGAGCAGGCAGCGAGTGGTGTAGTCGATGGATTCTATCATGGCCAGTTCGCCCACGGTCTTCATGGCACCATACTGATAGATATAGGCTTGTATGTCTTCTATCTGCTGCTCGTTGAGGAAGGGGAACTGCTGCAGGTCGTCGTGAGTGGCGGTGTTGATGTTCAAGGGTTCCTCTTCCAGGTCGCAGAGCATTTCATAGGTATGTTCCCAATCTTCCGACTCTATGTCCTCGAACGTGCTCAACTGTTCAAAATACATTTCCCAGGGCCGTTGGGTCTGGGCATGCAGGTGGCACGAGGCGAAAAGGAGCAGAAGGGATAAGTAGAGATGTCTTTGCATAACAAGAGCCTTTTTCTAAGTCGCAAATTTACGCAATTTTCCTTTAATAGGGCAGGTATGCCAATAAATGTTGTTAAAAAATGGCTGCTGAGATTGCCTGAATGTTGGGAGTGAGAATATTATCAGTAATTTTGCCTGTGATGAAATGCAGGCTTTTGCTTATATTGCCCCTTTTGTGTGTGGTGTCGACTGCGACGGCCCAGACCGAAAACACCCTTCGCCCCGAAGACCGCATGGTGGATATGGAGAATCCCACTTTCGTGCCTACGGTGAAGGTGGGCAAGGCGCTCCTCGACGGCGACAGTGTGCTCTTCATGGAGATGAACAAGGTGTATGTCTATCCACAAGCCGAGTTTAAGAACGAACGGCAGCGAAAGGCATACAACCGGTTGGTGTATAATGTGAAGAAAGTGCTGCCCATTGCGAAGGAGGTCAATTCGATTGTGCTTGAGACCTACGAGTATCTGCAGACACTGCCCGACAAGAAGGCACGCGCCAACCACATGAAGAAGGTGGAGGCGGAGATTTATGAGAAGTACAAGCCGCGCATGAAAAAACTTACCTACTCGCAGGGCAAGCTGCTCATCAAGTTGGTGAACAGAGAGTGCAACTCCTCGTCGTACGAGATTGTGCAGGCTTTCATGGGACCCATCCGAGCCGGCTTCTGGCAGGCTTTTGCGTGGGCCTTCGGTGCCAGCCTGAAAAAAGAGTATGACGCAGAGGGCACCGACCGCCTCACCGAGCGTGTCATCCTGCTCGTGGAGTCAGGGCAGCTGTGAGGCAGCTGTGAGGGGTGTCTCTGTCAGGGTTCGGAATAGAGCACCTGTATGACGGTCTGTCCTACGGCTTTCAGCGTATTTTTGTCGAGATGATTCATGTCGTCGCTGATCGTGTGCCACGTGGGACCGAAGGAACTCTCACGGCAATGGGGATAGAAGGGTATGATATCCACCATGGGAATGCCTGCCTTCTGGTTGACGGGAATATGGTCGTCGGTGACGTTGCCTCCCTCCTTGAAGGGGAAGTAGCCGCTGTAGCCGGCGGAATGAGCCGCATTCCACACCTTGTCGACGATGCTGCCTGCCATCTGTCTCGATTCGCCTTCTTGGTAGAACTGTGCTCCCTCGCCGCCCACCATGTCAAGGAGGATGCCGAAGCGTGTCGTGTAGCCTTCGGGCTGATAGTGTGACGCCCAGTAGTCGGCACCTAATGCCCATCCTCCGCTTCCTTCGTGAGTAGTGTCCCATTGTGGGCAACCCCAGTCTTCGGCATCGAAGCAGATAAGGTCTACGCCCACGTTGAGCGAGTCGTTCTGTTGCAGCAGACGAGCCACTTCTATCATCACAGCCACGCCGCTGGCTCCGTCGTTGGCAGCCATCACGGGCGTGTGCCACTGTGTGCTGTCGGGGTCGTTGTCGGCCCAGGGACGGCTGTCCCAGTGTGCTGCTATGAGCACATGTTCCGGACGCTCGGGTTTGTAGCGTGCAATGATGTTGGTGCTGCGCAGGGGGGTGCCGTTGTAGGCAGAGAGGGTGGCCTGCTGCAGCTCCACACTGCAGCCCATCCTTTCAAATTGTGCCTTTATCCACTGGGCGCATTGCTCATGTGCCTCACTGTTCATGGTGCGGGGACCGAAGGCACATTGTCCGTAGCAGTAGGCGAGGGCAGAGTCGGCACTGAAATCGGGCCCTTTGGGAGCCATGCTGACTTTGCGGCTGGGTTTCGTCCCCTTGTCGCATGAGGCTCCCGTACCTATCAATATGGTTGCCATACAAAGTATAACAGGAATGAGTTTTCTTATTCGCATGGTGAATGTCGTAAATGGTAGTGTGTGAAGGAGGGGTGTCACATCTTGCGCAGGCTCTGTACCTGGGCCATGAGACGCACCCAGTTGCCACCCCATATTTTTTGTATGTCGCGTTCGTTGTACTTGCGCCGCAGCAGGGCGAGTGTGAAGTTGATGAGTTCTGATGAGTCGGCCAGACCGGCTATGCCGCCGCCGCCGTCGAAGTCGGTACCCAGTCCGACGTGGTCGATGCCCATGATCTTGATGGCATGTTCCAGATGGTCGATGGCATCGAGCACGGTGGCCTGTCCTTCCTTGCGCAGGAAACCGTTGTAGAGGGTGACATGGGCCACACCGCCTTTGCGGGCCAGGGCACGCAGCTGGTCGTCGGTCAGGTTGCGTGGCACATCGCACAACGCGCGGCAGTTGCTGTGGCTGCACACGATAGGTGTCTTGCTCATGTCGAGGGCATCATAGAAACTGCGCTCGTTGGCATGGCTAAGGTCCACCATGAGTCCGTAGCGGTTCATCTCGTGTATCACTTTCTCACCGAATTTCGATACGCCGTTGTGGGTGTTGCATCCCACGGCACTGTCGCAGATGTCGTTGTCGCCGTTGTGGCACAGCGTGATGTACACCACTCCTCGTTGGGCAAAGTATTTCACGTTGGCAAGGTCGTGGTTCAGGGCAATGCCGTTCTCTATGCCGAGCATAATCGACTTGCGTCGCTTGCGCTTGTCCTCGTAGAGGTCGGCAGGTGTGCGTGCGATGCTCAAGTTGCCTCTGTTGTTTCTCACAATGCCTTCTATCTTGTCGAAGATGAGGTCGGCATACTCTTTCGGGGTGCCCACGTCGAAAGACACTTTCGACGAGAAGGGCTCTCCCATTTTGGGTTGTGGCAGATAGGCCACCATGATGACTGCATCTTGCCGCCCCTCTGTCATCTTGTGCATATCGTATTGCGTGCGGCTGTCGCGCTGGTCGAATTTCACGCCTTCGTGGAAGAGCATGGGGGTGTCGCAGTGGGTGTCGAGGGTAAGCACACGCTCATGAAGACGTTTGGCATTGTAGAAACTTTCAGCGCTCTTCACCAACCATTCAAAGAGTTTCAGTCCGTCTTGCTCCAAGCATTCGGGATGCCACTGCACACCCATCATCAGCTTGTGTTCGCTGCTCTCGATGGCCTCTATGATGCCGTCGGGCGACTTGGCGGTGATGCGGAAGTGAGGACCGGGGTCTGATACGGCCTGGTGGTGGAATGAATTGACGAAGATGCGCTGCTGTTGGTATATCTCGAAGAGCATGGAGTCGGAGTCGATGTCGACGGAGTGCGTGGGCTGGTTACGGTCGCTGTCCTGACTGTGCTTGATGAGCGTTGCCGTGCCGTAGGGCGTATCGTCAAGACCTTTTTTCTTGTTCTTCTTGCCTTCAGCCTCCGCGTCGGCTTTCTCCTCGGCGCGGGCTGCATAGATGTCTTGTGCCACTTTGCCGTCAAGGGCTACGGCCATGGTCTGCACGCCGCGGCAGATGCCAAGGATGGGAATCTGGCGGTTGTAGGCCAGACGGGTAATGAGCAGTTCGGGCAGGTCGCGTGTGGCATTGATATGATGCAGCTGGGAAATGGGTTCCTCGCCCAACCACAGCGGGTTGATATCGGCACCGCCGGTGAGCAACAGTCCATCAAGATGGTCGAGGGTGTTTACGATGGCCTCCCTGCTGTCGAGCGGCGGTATGATGACGGGTACTCCGCCGGCATCGGCCACTTGCTGATAATAGGCGCGCTGCATGGTGGCCATGCCATCGTTGAAATTGGCAGTGACACCGATGACAGGGCGGCGTGGGGCTTCGGGGAATGAGTCGTAAAAAGGAGTCAGGTGTTCCTTCAGGTTGAACGTTTCCATGTGGGTGTTGTATTTGTTCCCTATATATTCCTTTATTTTACAGCCTATTCCTCGTCGTCGGTGATGACGGGTATCTCACGTTTGATGCTCTGTTCGAGCGAGATGAGGGTTTCGGTGGCTACCACGCCTGGTATGCCCTGCAACTGGTTGTTGAGCAGGTCCATGAGCTGTTCGTTGTCACGGGCAAAGAGTTTTACCATCATGGTGTAAGGGCCGGTGGTAAAATGGCACTCCACAATTTCGGAGATATGCATCAGACGTTCTACAACGCTTTTGTACATATTGCCGCGTTCCAAGGTGATACCCACATAGGTGCAGGTGCTGTAGCCTATGCTCTTGGGGTTTACATCGAAACCGCTTCCGGTTATCACACCGTCTTCGCGCATGTGCTGCACACGTTGGTGTATAGCGGCACGCGACACATTGCACTCGGTTGCTACATCTTTGAATGGAATTCGGGCATTTTTAGAGAGGATGCTCAGTATTTTTTTGTCTAATTTGTCTAATTTGTCCATTTTTAGCTGTTTTTTGAATGTACCAAAAAAGTCTTTTTCCTTTTCCTTCTGACATTTTGAAAGCAAATATAGGTTTTTTCTGTGATATATCCAATGAATTGGGGCGAAAAAGTTCTTTTAAGACACTTTTTCCCTATCTTTTGCTTTCTTTTCTGTTTAAGAGGGAGATGCTTTGAGGCAGTAGACGGTGCAAGGTGCTAAAAAGTTTTCGGAGTCAACGAAGCTTCGACTTCGTTGACTCCGAAAAGAGAATGTAAAGACCTTTCAGGTCGTATTATTTGCGTTTCGGGCGTTTGACAGGAACGACTGCGGGCTTGTTTTCAGGCTTGCTCTCGGGCTTTGTGCTGGCAGCAGGGGCGGCGGCAGGTATTACCTCTTCAAGTTCCACCTTGAAGATGAGGGTGGAATAGGGAGGAATCTGTCCGGCCTGACGGTCGCCATACGCCAACTCCTGGGGGATGTAAAGTTCCCACATACTGCCTTGCGGCATCATGGTGAGGGCTTCTGTCCATCCTTTAATCACCTGGGTAGGCTTGAACTTGTTGGTCTGTTCCTTGCGTTTGTATGAGCTGTCGAACACGGTTCCGTTGAGGAGTCGGCCTTCATATTTCACCACTACCTCGTCGCTGGCGGTGGCTACAGGGCCATTGCCCTGACGAAGCACCTTGTACTGCAAACCGCTGGGGAGCACAGTCACGCCTTCTTTCTTGGCATTCTCATCTAAGAATGCGCGGCCCTCAGCCTTGAGTTTTTCTACCTCGCGGTCTTTGAGCACCTTCACATAGTCTTTTGCGATGTCCATGGTGAACACCGTTGAGTCGTTTCGGAGTGCATCAAGGAAACCTCTGTAGAAAAGGTCGGTATTGATGGAGTCGGCCACATTTTTCACTTCGTTCTTGGCTGACGAGATCATACGGTTTTCCACCATGCTGGCGATGCTGATACCGGCACCGTAGGCTGTGAGGCTCTTTTTGCGCACATCGTCCATGGAATCTTCGAAACCGCGAATGAATTCAGCCATGTAAGCGGTGTCGACGTTCATCTGTTGCGACAGGTAGGGGATGAGTCCGTTGGTGCCGTTGAATCCCAAGGCATAGCTCACGGAGTCGATGGTATTAGCAAGCACCACCGGCTGTTTCACCTCTACGGTTTCGGTCTTCCCTTTCTTGGCTTTCTTCTCTTTCTTGTCGCCTGCTTGTATAGCAGATGCACTCGCTAAGATAGCGAGTGCAATGATAAAGAACTTTTTCATCTCGATTTATTTTTCGATGGAAAGGAGCTTCAGTTTGAAGATAAGGGTGGAGAAAGGCTTAATCTTGCCCATGTCGCGCTCGCCGTAGGCTTGGTCGGCGGGGATGTACACTTCCCATTCAGAACCGACAGGCATGTGGGTGAGAGCCTCAGCAAAGCCGGGGATGTTCTGGCGTACGATGCACTCCATGGGGGTGCCACGCTCGATGGAACTGTCGAACACGGTGCCGTCGATGGTCTTGCCCTCATAGTCGACCTTCACTTTGGATGAGTCGGCGGGCAGGGCACCTGTACCCTCGGTGATGACCTTGTACTGCACGCCGCTGGGCAGGGTCTTCACACCCTCTTTCTTGGCATTGTCGGCAAGGAACTTCTCGTTCTTCTCTTTCACTTCGGCAAAGCGCTGGGCAATCACATTGGCATGCACACGCTCAGCCAGGCGGTCGACGGTGGCCATAGCCACTTCGGTGGTCATAATGGTGGTGTTCTTCTTTACACCGTCGACGAGTCCGGCCAGCATATTCTTCTGTGACACATGCTGAATGCTGTCGCCAGCGAAAATCTGGTTGTTGATGCTGTTGGTCATGTTGCTACCAGCCTGAAGACCGGCGAGGTAGGCAGCCTTCTTCTTGTCGCCTGCACTGGCAGAACCGTCTTTGAAACCTCTGATGAACTCACCGATATAAGCGGAATCAATACCCTGCTGGGTGAGGTAGGGCATCATCTGGGAACCATTTGCCAGACCAATGGCATAGCTCAAGGTGTCGACGTCGTTTTTAAGATTGGCTTTTGGAGCCTTGCCGCATGAGAAATATGTGGCACAAACCATTGCCATGACGGCAAAAATCACAATTTTTTTCATTTTTCTGTTTTTATTGTTTATAGTTTAACTCTTTTATTTTCCAATTACTTCTATCAGTTCCACATCGAAGATAAGTGTGGCATAGGGAGGTATCATGCTGACGCCACCTTCGCCGTAGGCAAGGCGGTAGGGGATGAAGAAACGATATTTTGCACCCTCCTGCATGAGTTGCAGACCCTCGGTCCAGCCGGCTATCACCTGCTGCAGGCCAAAGGTGGCGGGTTCGCCGCGCTGCACGCTGCTGTCGAACACGGTGCCGTCGAGGAGGAAACCCTCGTAATGGCATTTCACCTGGTTGGTGGCTTTCGGCTTACGGCCTGTGCCTTCGCGGAGCACTTTGTACTGCAGACCGCTGGGCAGGGTCACAACGCCTTCTTTTTTGGCATTCTCGGCCAAGAATTTCTCGCCTTCTTCCTTGGCTGTCTTGCCCTTTGCATTGCGCTCAGCCTGCAAGGCGGCTTCTTTCTGGCGGAAATATTCTTCCACTATGCCCTGGGCATCACGGTGCGATACTTTCAGCTTGTTGCCGGCAAGTACATCCTTGATGGCTTGTGCAAATTCGTCTACATTGAGGTCGCTGGCACCCATCTGTACCAGCTGTTGTCCGATTCCTAATCCTAATGCGTAGCTTACTCTATCCATTTTTTTCTTGTACGGTAACTTGTGTTAGTTTGCTAAAACGGGACAAAGTTACAATTTTTATCCGACACAAGGGTAAGATTTCATTTTTTTTGCTTATTTTTGTATGATTAATGTCAATCTTGTTTTTTATCACAACGATTTAGCTTTTTATATCATGAAAAAAATAGTAGTATTAACGGGTGCCGGCATGTCGGCAGAGAGCGGACTGAGAACATTCCGCGATGCCAACGGACTGTGGGAGGACTATCCTGTGATGAAGGTGGCCTCGCACGAAGGATGGCTGGACAATCCTGACTTGGTGACGGAGTTTTACAATAAAATGAGAGGGAAGGTGCTGGACGTGCAGCCCAATGAGGGGCATCGCTTGGTGGCAAAACTGGAGGAACACTATAATGTGACCGTGGTGACCCAAAATGTGGACGACCTGCACGAAAGGGCTGGCAGCAGCAAGGTGATTCACCTGCATGGCGAACTGATGAAGGTGTGCTCAAGCTACAATACCGAAGATACACGCTACTGGCAGACCCTGACCGCCAAAAACTACAAGGTGGAATTGGGCACCAAGGCTGGTGACGGCTCTCTGCTGCGTCCTTACATCGTGTTCTTCGGTGAACCGGTGCCCCGTATGGAGGATGCCATCGATGAGACCTACGACGCCGACCTGTTCATTGTGATAGGTTCCTCATTGGTGGTATATCCTGCTGCCGGGCTGGTACGCTATGTGAAGAAGGGAGTGCCTATTTATCTCATCGATCCAAACGATGTGAACAGCGGTATCTCGATGCACCACATAAAGAAAGGTGCTTCGGAAGGCATGAAGGAACTTTACCAGATTCTCGTAGACAACAAATAAGTGGCAGCTACTGCTACAGCGAGCAGTGACGGGTGACCGTCTCGCCTTTCTTCAGGAGGATGGTCTCGCCCATGAACTTGAATTTGGTGTCGCGCCACGCCTCCATCTTTACCGCCACATCTTGGTTGGTTATCTTTCCGCTCACTTTCACACCAAGGGCAGACCAGATGTTCTGGAAGGTGGTGCAGCCCTGCCAAGGATAGCATTTGGCAATCTCCAACTGGTTGTACCAGTTGCTCACAAGGTTGGAGAGCAGCGTCTGTGCCATCAGGCCGTTGGTGGTGGAGTAGAAAGACATCTTATAGGTACTGCTGGTTTCATATACCTGAATAAAGTCTGGATCAACATATTCCGATGTAAGGAGGTTGGCCCAGTCTTTTTTCCATCCCTCGGCATCGCCAAGCCTTGAACCGGCCAACAAAAATTCGCCGAGCGTCCATCCATAGAAATAAGGCTTTGTGGCATCCCGCGTGATGTCATAGCGCAGTTCGTAGGCGGTGCGGGCTTCATTCGACGGGGCCGACTCCGTGGGGAGGTAGGCCAGTTCGTTGAGTTGCACGGGATGCTTTTGGTGACCGAAGTCGCTGGGACCGCTGCCCTGACAGGCATAATAGTAGCCGCGTTCAGCACGGAGTGGTGCAAAGGCCAGTCCCTCGGCGAGTATGTTGGCATATTCACCTGTTTCATCAAGATTGCATTCCACCATCCGCTCAAAACAATATTTTGCACTGTAGAGCGCGCAGAGATAGTCTTTCTGGTTAAAGCCGCCTCGTTCGTCCTGCCCCATGCCGGGTTCTACAAAGAGATGCCACAGTCCGTCGGACTCTTTGCTGGCGATGCTTTTGTAGAAAGCGGCACACTCGCGGATAAGCGGCTCCGCATTTTTGTGAAACCAGGTGGAGTCGTTCACGAAGGTGGCTGTCTCGAAAGCCATCTTGGCCAGGTAACCGGAGTTGTGAATTTCGTAGTAGAACTTATTGGGTGTTTCAGGGTCGTGGTAGCCATTGAAATCGCCGTAGGGGAATACCCAAGGCGCCATGATGCCCTCCCTGTTGAGCAACCTACGGGTGTAAGCTTTCATGCCGTCTGTGCGTTCAGCGAAATACTCCACCCATGCTTTGGCGATGTCAAGATGTCCAGAGGCGAGAAGGGCGGCATGGATGAACGACAAATCCTGTGGGAAGGCGAAGGGCCAGCTGTTGGCAGCGAACCCGCAGGGTGGCGGCAGTCCGCGTTTGTCGTCATTGCAGGTAGAGAGCAACAGATACATGGAGCGCACCCACATCTTCTGTGCGGTGGGTTCAGGAAACTGGATGCAAGCCGTCTGTTGCCATTGCTGGTGCCACCATTCTTTGGTCTGGCTGAGCGA
>CAJONT010000073.1 GCA_905235975.1 uncultured Prevotella sp. | reverse complement strand
TCGATTTGCACTATCTTTGCAAATAATTGTAGTATAGAAGGAAATGGAAAACAACATAACATACCGTTCCGCACAGTTGTGCAGTTTGGTCAACGGATTATTGGTGCTGTTTAAGTTGGCAGCCGGTATTTTAGGCTTCTCACTTGCCATGTTGGCAGATGCCGCACAATCGCTTTCCGACTATCTCAGCGACCTGCTGATATTGTTCCGTGCCCGTATGGAACGTAAGCCGAGCAACGATGAGCACGACTACGGATATGGGCGTGTGGCCGTGTTGGCAGCCGGTGTCACAGGTCTGGTGCTGTTTGTGCTTGCCATCCTTCTCTTGTATTTCGACGCAGCGCGGTTGGTGCTTCATTTCTCCGGCTTCTCTATTCCCCGTCCAGGCACCATCGCCTTGATAGCCGCCCTTACAAGCATTGTGGTGAAGACGGTGATGTGGCGTTATATAAGCAGTCGCAGCAAGAAGGCTGACTCACCGCTGCTGATGATGCGCGCCTGGCAGCACCGCAACGACGCCCTCACCTCTGTGGGCACCACCATCGGCATAGCCGGTGCCATGTATTTGGGAACCAAATGGCGCATCTTAGACCCAATCACCTCCATCATCGTATGCATCATTATTATTAAAATAGGTTGGATTTTTGTAAAGAACGCCTTTTACCAGCTCACCGACAAGAGTCTGCCCTTGGATGTGGAAGCGCGCATCGCACAAATTGCCCGAGAAGAAGAGAATGTGGCAGATGTGTATCAGGTGCTCACCCGCCGCATCGGTTCCTCCGCAGCCATTGAGATGCGTATCGGCATCGACGGCGACACCACAATACGTGACGCCCACACCCATGTGCAGCACATAGAGCGCAGACTGCTTGAAGAGTTTGGCGAGGGCACCCATATCGGCATCCGCATAGAACCCGCCACCGCGCAGGACCAGGCATGATGGGGGTGCACCACCTTAACAAACCCACCTTAACCCTTCACACTGAGCGCCACTTCGCCGAAGTAAGTACCATTCCGACTCTCTGCATTCCTTTTTGCGACGTAGGCATAGGCATCGTCGGCACACCCGCCATTCTTTTCTATTCGCTGATACAATTTGGTCTGTCCTTGCGGCAGGAAACCAATGATTCTTCCATCCTTCTCAACAGCGATGGCACCGCCGGGCGTTGTTTTCACAGCCACATGATACAACCCGAGGGCACCGTCGTCGACATCTGAAGCAAGCGTCAGGTCATAGTGCACATAACCCGGACGCACCCTGAGCGAAAACGACTCATCGTAATTGCAGAAGGGTTCTTGTGATTCTGGCGGGCAATCGATGTCGAGAATGCCGTTGAACACCCATTTCTTTTTCGGCACGAACACTTCGTCCTTGACAGGCGTATCGGGAATGTGCCGTGCCTTTCCCCTAAAGAGGAAGAAGAAAACGACCGACAGAAACAACAGTATGAGTATGTAATACATAGCTATACGAAATAAAGGTTTTTACAAAGATAATTGATTTGTGCGAGAACGCAATGACTGATGTCGACAAATTAAAGTTTTATTACGAAAATTTTGCACAATAGAAATAAAACTTATACCTTTGTATGACAAGTGAGGAGCGGCTCTTCCGAAAATAGGGGGAAAAGAGCCGAAATGAGTATGCAAACACCAAAAATCCATAAAAATACTACGAACACATGAAACACAGAAGATTGATTTTAGTCATTTTGACCAATCTGCTATTGTTGCCCTGTTTGGCACAGCGCCCCGTAATGCCCGAAAACGCACTTGTGCTGAACAGCCCGGAGAACAAGTTGGAAATGAAATTCGCCGTTGTCGACGGCACACCCGTTTACAGTCTGTCGCGCGGCAATACCGCAGTGCTCCTGCCCTCCCGCCTTGGATACCGCCTGAAAGACGGCACCGAGCTGAACAAAGGTTTCACGCTGAAAGGCACGGAAACGAGTTCCTTCGATGAGACCTGGCAGCCCGTTTGGGGTGAAGAAGCATCCATCCGCAACCACTACAACGAGCTGTTGGTGAAACTTGAGAAGCCCGCGTCGGAAGCAGGCAAGAAGCCCTATGCAATGCACGTGCGCTTCCGCCTGTACGACGACGGTATGGGATTCCGCTATGAGTTTCCGATGGAAAACGCCCTCATCTACTTCAGGATAGACGAGGAGTTGAGCGAGTTTGCCCTCACCGGCGACCACACAGCCTGGTGGGTGCCCGGCGACTACAGCACACAAGAATTCAACACCACGGAGTCGAAGCTCTCCGAGGTGCGTGCACTTTCAGTGGATTTGCGCGAGCGCGGCGGATGGCCCCACACCACCGCTACCCCCACGAGTGTGCAGACCGCCGTTCAGATGAAGACCGCTGAGGGCATCTACATCAACATTCATGAAGCAGCCCTGCTCGACTACCCTGCCATGAACCTCGACTACGATGCCACGAACCATGTGTTCACTTCCTGGCTCACCCCCGATGCCGAAGGGGTGAAAGGTCGCCTGCAGGCACCCTGCAAGAGTCCCTGGCGCAGTGTGATGGTGTGCGGCAGCGCCACCGAGGCACTCGCCTCGCGTCTTGTGCTGAATCTGAACGACCCCTGTGCCATCGAAGACGTGTCGTGGATACACCCCGTGAAATACATGGGCGTATGGTGGGAAATGATTACCGGTATGTCGGAATGGTCGTACACCAACGAATACCCCTCCGTGCAGTTGGGCAAGACCGACTATGCCCACTCCAAGCCCCACGGCCGTCATGGTGCGAACAATGAAAATGTGCGCCGCTACATCGACTTTGCCGCTGCCAACGGCTTCGATGCCATTCTCGTGGAAGGATGGAACGAAGGCTGGGAAGACTGGTGCGGCGAGCAAAAAGACTTTGTGTTCGATTTCATCACCCCCTACCCCGACTTCGACCTGCCCGCACTGAATGCCTACGCCCACAGCAAGGGCATCCGTCTGATTATGCACCACGAGACCTCGTCGTCGACCGTCAACTACGAACGGTGGATGGAGAAAGCCTACCAACTGATGAACCAGTATGGCTACGATGCCGTGAAGAGCGGTTATGTGGGCAAAATCATCCCCTACGGCGAGTATCACAACAGCCAGCCCCTCATCAACCATTTCCACCATGCCGTGACGGAAGCCGCCAAGCACCATGTCATGGTGAACGGCCATGAGGCCGTGCGCCCCACCGGTCTTTACCGCACCTGGCCCAATATGATAGGCAACGAGTCGGCCATGGGTACCGAATTCCGCGCAAAAATCAGACCCGGCCATACCACCATCCTCCCCTTCACCCGTCTGCAGGGAGGTCCGATGGACTACACCCCCGGCATATTGGAAGTGGACCTCAAGAACGACAAAGGATGGTCAGAGCGTATGAACAACACGCTGTGCAACCAGTTGGGCTTATACGTGACCTTTTACTCTCCCCTCCAGATGGCCGCCGATCTGCCCGAGAACTATGCCCGCTACATGGATGCCTTCCAGTTTATCAAAGACGTGGCTGTCGACTGGGACAAGAGCATTTATATAGCCGCCGAGCCCGGAGCCTACATCGTGACTGCCCGCCACCCCAAGCTGTCGTCACTGAACAAGGCGGCCGAAGGAGTGGCTGCCCTGCCCGACGGCAAGAAAGACATGATAAGCGGCGCTGCGAAGTATGTGTACGCCCTTCCGGAGAATGCCACCGCCGGTGACCTGCAGGGAGCCACCGCCCACGATGTGTGGTATGTAGGCGGCATTACCAACGAGAATGCCCGTGAGGTGTCGGTGAATCTCGACTTCCTGAAGAAAGGTGTGAAATATGAGGCCACCATCTATGCCGACGGTCCTGACGCCGACTATGAGACCAATCCGAAGTCGTACACCATTACGAAGAAGAAGGTGAACGCCAAGACCGTCCTCAAGATGCGCATGGCCCGCTCCGGCGGTTTCGCCATCAGTATCCGTTCGCTATAATTAACTATCTTTCCATAAAAAATCAGCAAAATGAAGAAAAAATCCATCTGGATGCTAATCCTATTGTTGGTCGTCAGCGTATGTGTAGTATTCACCTGCTGCAATGACGACGATGACATTCCGATGACGGAAGACACCAGTCAGTTTGTAACCATCACCGACGTCATCCCCGATGTCATCCTTGAGATCCGCTATTTCGGCACCTACAATTTCGTGGGCGCCCGTATAGACGGCTATTTAGAACCCACAGCACTGCTTACACGCAAAGCCGCCGACAGTCTGCGTGCCGTGAGCGAGGATGTGAAAGCGCAAGGTTATCGTCTGAAGATTTACGATGCCTACCGTCCGCAGTGCGGTGTAGACCACTTTGTGCGCTGGGCCGCCGATATAGACGACGTGGCCATGAAGCAATACTTCTATCCCGACCTGAACAAGAACGTGCTTTTCAAGGAGGATTACATCATGGAGAAGAGCGGTCACACCCGCGGCTCCACCGTCGACATCACCCTGTTCGACATGCGTACTGAAAAGGAGCTCGACATGGGCGGCACCTTCGACTGGTTCGGTCCTGAGAGCCATCCCGATTTCTGCGGCGACCCAGAAACCGGCAAGTACACAGGCGGCACATCACCTGCCGGCCGCAGCATCACAGCAGAACAGTTTGCGCACCGCATGATACTTCGCCGCGCCATGTTGAGCCACGGATTCAAGGCACTTGACAGCGAGTGGTGGCACTTCACACTGAAAGACGAGCCCTTCCCCGACACCTATTTCACATTCCCCGTAAAACAACTACACTGAAATCATGATAGACGACATCGTTGCATATAACAAGACCTTCGTGGCCGAGAAAGGCTATGAAAAGTATCTCACGAGCAAATATCCCGACAAACGCCTTGCCGTGCTCTCTTGCATGGACACCCGACTCACCGAATTGCTTCCTGCCGCACTCGGTCTGAAGAACGGCGACGCCAAAATCATCAAGAATGCGGGCGGTCTGGTAATCAATCCTTTCGACTCTGCCATGCGCAGCCTCATCGTGGCCATTTACGAGCTTGGTGTAGAAGAAATCATGGTGGTGGCACACTCAAACTGCGGAGCCTGCCACATGAGCTACGACCATTTCCACCACGAAATGATTGCACGGGGCATAAAGGAAGAGACCCTCGACACTGTTCAGAGATGTGGCATCGACCTGCATGAATGGTTAGAGGGATTCAAGGACACGCCCACATCGGTACGCAACACCGTGGAAACGATAAAGACCCATCCCCTCGTACCGAAAGACGTGGTGGTGCGCGGTTTCATTAT
>CAJONT010000072.1 GCA_905235975.1 uncultured Prevotella sp. | reverse complement strand
GAGCTGATGGAACACGTCGCCGTCGCTGGTGCCGCTGCCGCCTTTGTAGGCATCGTCGGAGCGCACGTCGAAGTTCCACATCGAGAACGAAGAGTTGATGTCTTCTGCCGAGGTGAAGATGGCGTAGGCCGACACCACCATGGCTTCTGCATTCTGGGGATCTTTCACCTGCTCGTCGCTGAGGGTGCCCTGCGGCACTTGCTCGTCAAGGAAGTCGGAGCAGGAGGTGAGGGCTGCACTGAGCGCGCAGCTTACGAGGCAGCCGTATAGAATATTCTTGGTTTTCATATTGTACGAGGTTTTAGAATGATACGTTTACGCCGAAGGTGATGTTAAGGGGAATAGGATAGCCGAAGTTGGCGTTCTCAGGGTCTACACCGGTGAAACTGCCGCTCTTGATGGTAAGCAGGTTCTGGGCGGAGAGATACATGCGCAGCCGCTCCATGTAGAGTTTCGAGGTGATGCTCTTCGGGAAATTGTAGCCCAACTGGATGGTGCGCAGCTTGGCGTAGGAGCCGTTCTCCACAAAGTAGCTGCTCACGCGCTTCTCGTTGTTGTTGTCCATCGTACTCACTGCGGGTATGTTGCTGCCCATGTTCGAGAGGCTCCAGGCATCGAGCAGGCGGCGGCCCTTGTTCAGGTTCGAGATGTTGAGGCCGCTCCACAGGTCGGTCTCCTTCTTCAGGTCGCTTATCACGTCCACACCCTGCACGCCTTGCCAGAACATGGTGAAGTCGAAGTCCTTGTACTGGAGGTAGATGTTCAGACCCCAGGTGAAGTCGGGAGTCGGGTCGTATATCCACTCTTGGTCTTGCTCGTTGATGACACCGTCGTCGTTCAGGTCCTTCCAGCGGATGCGGCCAAGGCCGGCACCGTTCTGTGCGGCATGGTTGTCAATCTCTTCCTGGCTCTTGAAGATGCCGTCGTACACATAGCCCACCTGGGCGTACATGGGATGGCCCACCACACTCTCCACGCCGTTGCCGCCGAATGTGCCTTTGGCGGCAATCGTCTCGGGAAGCTTCGTCACCTCGTTGCGGTAGGTGCCGATGTTACCCGACAGGTCGTACTGGAACTTGTTCACCGAACCGCGGTAGCCAATGTTCAGCTCGATACCTTTGTTCTCCACCTCGCCGGCGTTTATCCATTGGCCGGAACCTTCGCCCATCACACCGATACCGGGCATGTACACAAGGATATCGGAGGTTTTCTTGTAGTACCACTCGAACGAGCCGTACAGACTGTTGCGCCACAGACCGAAGTCGAGACCGATGTTGGTCTGCGTCGTCGTTTCCCATTTCAGGTCGTCGTTGCCCAACTGGTTGCGCTTGAAACCGCTCGTGAGCGTCTGGCCGCCGTTGGTGCCTGCTATGTCATAGCTCGTGCCGTAGCTCTGGCCGCCGAAACCGGCCTCGCCGTAGTTGCTCTCGTAGAGGGTGTAGCGGGCTATGTTCGAGATTTCCTGGTTACCGGTCTGGCCCCACGAGGCGCGCACCTTCAGGTTGTCTAACCATACCACGTTTTCAAGGAACTTCTCCTGGTTGATGCGCCAACCGGCACTTACGGAGGGGAAGGTACCGTAGCGGTGGTTCTTGCCGAAACGGCTCGAACCGTCGTAACGGATGGTGATGGAGCCCATGTAGCGCTCGTCGTAGGTGTAGTTGGCCTTGCCGAAGTAGGAAATCAGCGTGAAGCCTTCGCCCACACCGTAGGCCTCGGCCTCGCCCACACCGGCGTTGGGCCACATATAGTCGGGGGTCAGCACGGCATAGTCGTATTTCTTGCCGCTGAAGTTGGTGTCGTCCTCACGGTTCAGCTCGATACCCACCATGGCGTCGCCGCGGTGCTTGCCCTTCTCCACATTGTAGGTGGCTATGGCGTTCCACATCCACTTCGTCCAGTGCTCTTGCTTTGCTTCCGAGGCATTGGTGGCGTTGGCCACGGTGCCCTCGGTGATGGGGTAGGTGAAGATGCGCTGCTGCTTCTGCGCATAGTCAAGACCGAAGGTAGTCTTTACGTTGAAGTTCTTGAAGGGGTTCAGGTTGATGTACACGTCGCCGAAGGTGCGCCAGTAGCTGTAACGGTTGTCGGCATTGCGCTCCAAACGGGCCACGGGGTTCTCACGGTCGGGATAGCCGCCCTCTGGACCGGCATACTCGCCATCGGTGGTGTACACGGGAATGGAGGGGTTGAACTGCAGCACGTTTTCAAGGAATCCGCCGGGGGCCTGCACCTCACTGGTGCGGTTCAGCGTGAAGTGCTCGCCGATGGTCACAAGGTTCAGGTCGCCTATCTTCACCAGCTTGTACTCGGAGTTCATGCGGGCGGAGATACGCTCAAAGTCAGACGTCTTGATGATGCCCTTGTTCTTGTAGTAGCCTAATGAGAAATAGGAGGAGCCGCGCTCCGAACCGTTGCTCAGCGCCATGTTGTACTGCTGGATGAGGCCGGTGCGGGTGGTCTCGTCAAACCAGTCGGTGTCGGCAGCGGGGGTCGTGCCGGCAAGGTCCAGATACTTGTTCATCGTGATGCCGTTCAGCGTGGGCACGCCCTGGGCATCGTATGTCCAGTCGTAGCGGTAGCCCAGACCGTTCGAATTGGGGTCCAGACCGTCGTTCACGTAGCCCTGCCACATCACCTGGCCGAACTCCTTGGCGTTGAGCACCTTCATCTTGTGGGCGTAGGTCTGCACAGCCACACTGGCGTCAAGGTCTACACGCACCTTGCCTTCCTTGCCGCGCTTCGTAGTGATGATGATTACACCGTTGGCAGCACGCGAACCGTAGATGCTGGCCGAGGCGGCATCCTTCAGCACCTGGATGCTCTCTATGTCGTTGCCGTTCAGCTCGTGCATGCCCGATTTCGTGGGAACACCGTCGATGA
Source organism: uncultured Prevotella sp. (assembly GCA_905235975.1). GTDB lineage: Bacteria > Bacteroidota > Bacteroidia > Bacteroidales > Bacteroidaceae > Prevotella. The sequence goes on along the minus strand of CAJONT010000072.1, from coordinate 2,231 downwards.
TGTAGAGGGGGTCGTTGTTGTTCAGCGTACCCACACCGCGTATGCGCACCGTGGCAGAACCTGAGGGCGAACCGTCGGCAGAAATGTTCATGCCGGGCACACGGCCTTGCATGGCCTTGATGGGGTTGTTCTCGTTCTGCTTGGCAAGGTCGGAGGGGGCCACTACGCTCACAGCACCGGTAAGGTCGGCCTTGCGCTGGGTGGTGTAGCCTGTCACTACCACTTCCTCTATTGCCAAGGCATCGTCCTTCAGCGTGATGGTCATACCGTCGGTGGCGGCCACTTCCTGGGTCAGGTATCCGATGTACGAAACCACTAGGGTGGATCCCGCCTCCACTTTGAGGGTGAAGTTGCCGTCGAAGTCGGTCACAGTGCCGTTCGACGTGCCTTTCTCCATTACCGTGGCGCCTATCACGGTCTCTCCCGTCGGGTCGACCACGGTACCGCTAATTTCTGTCTGCGCGTATGTGAGCATACACGTGAGCAGGAAAGCGAAACTTAATAAGATTCTTTTAAGCCGTTTCATTGTTGCTTTTTAATTGGTTAGTGTTTATCTGGTTTTGAATGCTGTCACAAAAGTAGCCTTCTATAATTCGCGGGTATATAAAAAATCGTTTGTTTCATAACAAATATGTGTCATTGTAACAAATCATGCATCAATAGTCATTTTCGTTTATCTCTATGGTAAGGTGTCTCTATAGTAAGGTGGGGTAACGTCCTTCTCTTCCGCATTTTGGTGCGTTTTTTCGTTTCTGATAAAATAAATGTACTATTTTCTTGTGTAATTATTTTATTTTCATTACTTTTGCCAGTTGAAATGTATTGTAGGGGTCTGAGGGTGCTTGAAAACCCGAATCTTGATGTCAGTGACAATAATCTTGACAGACCGTCGTACACTTAAACTTAATTATTAATTCAATATTCTGAATCAAAATGAAAAGGATGAAGACACTTATCGCGCTGATTTCTCTGTTTGCCTTCGTACAGGGAACCTGGGCGCAGGAGAATGATGCAGCCGAATCTGAAATCGAAGGGCTGCAGGTTGACGAGGAAACTGGCGAATATATAATCTCGTCCCCTACAGAACTCATAACCTTGGCTGAGTATGTCAATGAAGGTAATGATTGTACCGGTCTTGTGTTCAATGTCACAGCCGACATCAACTTCAAAGATACGGATACCTTTACACCTATCGGACAAGGCAATGGCGAGGAGGAGGGTAGCACGCCTTTCTGTGGCACGTTCAATGGCAATGGAAAGACCATCAGCGGCATCAAATACAGTCAAAATGACGGCGTGGGTGTCGGCCTTTTCGGATACCTCAGATACCCGGCTGTTGTCAAAGATGTAAAACTGAAAAACTCTTCTTTCACGGGCAATTATATGGTGGGAGGCATCGCAGGCTCGTATTTCGATTATCCTACCGAAGCTATTAATGTAATTAGCAATTGTGAAGTGGGAAGCGACGTCACGGTGAATGTCGTTTCATGTACGATAGAGGGGCAAACTTTGGAGGGCTTGTTTGCCGGTGGTATCGTCGGAGACCTTGGTGTAGTGACGATTGCCAACTGTATCAGTGCTGCAAAAGTCTCAGGTGATGATTATGTGGGTGGCATAGCTGGAAGTATTTCTCATGGTGGAAGTTACTATGGCACCTTGGTCGACTGTTTCTATACAGGTAATAGCGGAGATATTACTGCCCAAGGGACTTACAAAGGTGACTTAGTGGGATTGAATGGCCTGCTGAATGAAAATGACAACCTTGTCCCGGACTCCGAAGGAAAGATAAAACTCACCCTGTTCGATGACGACAAAGAGGCTGCCATAAAGAATACGGAGCGGCTCAGTTATTATGATGGCATAACGGCTGACATCACGATAAGCGGACGCACCCTCTATAAGGACGGTAATTGGAACACCTTGTGGGTGCCTTTCTCCACAGAGAACCTGACAGGAACTTTCGAGGGTGCAGAGGTGCGCCAAATCAAAAACTCTGAAGTGAAGAAGGTCGAAGGCAAAAATAAACTGTCTATCAACTTTGAGAAAATAGAAAAAATTGAGGGAGCTCGTCCTTTCCTCGTGAAATGGAACAGTGGTGACAATATTTCAAATCCTGTTTTCGAGGGCATCACAATATCGAAGGCTGTGGAAAATGCCACTACCACTTATGTGGATTTCTGCAGTATTGTCACACCTTTTGATATTGCAAAAGAAGACAAAACCATCCTCTT
>CAJONT010000071.1 GCA_905235975.1 uncultured Prevotella sp. | reverse complement strand
TCAAACGCATCGAACCAGTCAGCAAATTTTCGTGCCATCCTCTCTTGCATGGCCGTTTTCAGCGACTTTGCGAAGTTACGCAACTGGGTGCGTTGTGGAAGTTTGTGCCCTCCTACAAACGTGAAGTCATATTTCCCCTTGAAAAACTGGTCTACAAGGAAAGTCTTGCCAACACGCCTGCGGCCATAAACGATAACCAGTTCTGAGCGTTTGGAGTCCAGGCAATGTTGAAGTGCAGCCATCTCTTTCTCACGACCAATGATAGTTTCTTGTTCAGGCATACTTTTAGTTTTCAAATTTTGAGTGCAAAGATACTACATGTATTTGAAAAAGTGCAGATAAACGCACTTTTTCTTATGTGTTGATAAAGAAAAAGTACATTTATGTGCACAATATGCTCATTTACTGGCCAAAATCAGACTCAGCAGTTCTTCTTTGGTCATCGTGTCTTTGACCATCTGCACAAGTTCTTCTTTTGTCAAATCTTTCTGCCGTAGTGCTTTCAGCTCTGGAAGGTCAAGCAGGTAGGAGTTGTATTGCATCTGCTCTTCAATGGGGTAGGGTGAAATGTATCGCTTGGTTATCTGCCCTTTGTTGCCCAGTGAGTGTCCCATGGCGAAACCGATATAGTCCATGGGAGCTTTGGCACGGCTCATGTTGGTGGCAAAGCTGTGGCGGGCGAATGTCGACGAGGGTTCGATATCCCATTCCAGAATCTTCGCTATCTTCTTTACTCTGTCAGCCACATTATGATTCTCTTGATGTATTTTGTCTCTGGCCTTCTTGCTATCCGGGTCAACACCTTCGCCAAGCAGAAACGGGAAAAGCAGCTCCCCCTTTTTCGCTGGTGTGGCCAAATCATCCAATAACCTTTTCAACGGTGGTATGATAGGGATGATGACCTCGGAGCCCGACTCGGAGTGATCTTTGGTCTTGTGGCGAAAGAAGCGGAGTGCCTTGTGCCCGGAAATCTCATAGTAGTCATCGTAGCGAAGCAAGGCCAAGTCATAAAGATTACACCCATTGCAAAGATATTGGGCCAGGAACATGCCCAGACTTTGTTTCATCTGTTCAGGATGCCTGTAAGTTGATGGTATCTCGCCATCCGTGTAAAAAATGTAAAGATCTGTCATTTGTTCAACCGTCAGGTACTCGGCTTTGCGCGATGAGCCTGAGGGTATTTTCACCTTCATCGGGTCGGATGCACCAAACGGGTAGTCCTTTTCCCTCATATAGCCATTGCTGATGCAGGCCTTGAATACCACACGGATAGCGCGGAGATAAAAGCCGATGGTAGTCTTCGTGTATCTCTTTTCATTCATATAGGCAATCCAAGCCTTGACTTTATCCACATCTACGTTATAGCCCTCTTTTACATCATAGACACCACTCTTGATGAAACAGTCGCGGGCGTTGCGATATGTCTCAGCCGTGCTGGCTTTCTTTTGGGAAATAACCTCGTTCCATAGTCCAATGAACGAGTTGGCATAAGGAGTTGTGCTTTCATCCGGGCTGCCATAGGTGGAAATACGCCCGGTAATGACGGCACGGATGTTGTCGACAGATTTCAGCGTTCCCTTGTTATACATATCGCGAACAAGGTCAACGTGCTGGTTGTAGAGTTCCACCAGCCGGTTTCGGTCGATGAAATTCTGGCTTTGGTTTCCTCCACGACCTCGCCCATCTGACTTGCAGATGGCATCCCACTCCTCGGAAGTATATTTATACCCCAAGTGCAGGAAATACCGGCTTCCATGCACCGTGAAACGGATCGATGCGTGATATTTGTTACTTTCGTCCCGATATCTTGTGTCAAGGGTAAGCGTGACGGTACAGTTACCCATAGTCAAAGACTCCAGGTTGGGTATCTTTTCTCTCTTTTTCATTTCAGCCATATCTGTTGAATAGTAATCGCGGAGACGCTTACGTTGAAATAACCATATTTAAGGCTTTCTGAAAGGTTGTTTATTTGGCTAATTCATTTTGTGATATTTGGTTTTAGCCAAATGTGAATGACCAACTATTAACATTATAGGTTCTTATTTAACGAACTATTGATTTATGCAATGGCTTGATAAAAAGTTTTTAACGAAGTGTTAATACCGTTAACCCGCATTGCAGTTGAAAAAAGTACCTCTATTCAGCGATTGTGCAATTGGAACCATCTATGCCGTCGTGCACGTGTTTGGTGAGATGTAATCTCGTATGGAGCTTCAGCAGTTCTTTGCGATAGCGCTTAATGACTGCAATGTAGTGGTTTGCCAGCGTCATGTTGCGCTTCTTCAGCTCAAAGTTGCTGCGTGTATGATGGGCACGGAGCATCATACAGTTATGACTGTCGATGTCTATCAGGGCCAGTCCCATAATCTCAAACCCGTGCTTCACGGCACCTACACCCTCTACGACCAATTTTTCGCCCAATGGCTTCCGAAGCAGTAAGGGGGCAACAAATAATTATTAATCTGACAGAATCTGAAAGTGTTGGCATATTGGATTGTGTCAGTCACTAAGTACCGGCTGAAGATAAGGGTGTATCCAAACGTGCGCTGGGATGAGTTTATGCGCATCGTCCAAGCTTAGGCGGTGGCCGCTGAGGAGATGGATACGGAGAACAGTAGAAAGATGCCTGTCTGTCAAAGCACTGAGGCCGAAGATGAACTGGCAAGAAACTAAAAATGCGCCCTCAAAGATCTTTTGTGATTTCTGAACTGTGATACTGCGTAGTTCCAGTTCTGGCAAAACCCCTAATTAATTTAGGAATTTCCCTACACAATAATAGGGGAAACAATATTTGATATATTTTAAACTTTTATCACTTTTGCCCCGTAATTTAAATAAGTCGAGAAGTGTTTGTGCGGTTCATTTATTTCGGTTCTGGAAACTCGAGAAATTTCAAAAACGAACAATGGAAGCATGCAGTCCTGAGCATTTCTACATCCTAAACCATAAAAAAAAGGTACATTAGGGACGGATGTGCCGAAGCTGTGATAATATGAAAACAAAATTATTTTTTCTGGCCACCCTATTAAGCCTTTGCCTCACGGCATCTGCCAATCGCTTGTCTCAATCAGACACCGAGGCACTCACCGACACCGTTTCAGACGATGACACCAGTTACTACTCCTTATTAGACGGCGTTTTTGATTGCAACTGCGACCCATATGCCGATGAAGAATTGCCCACCTCGCCGAGTGAAGTGAAGCACTGGATTAAAGAGAGACACGGCTACTACTGGTATGTTGCACAGGCCCAACTTTGGCACAATGCAGCCCTTAGCAAGAAAACCGATGAAACAGCGTGGTTCAATTATTTCCGTGCCGTAAAATACAGTTGCGATGTCGATGATGAGCACACCTATGAGCAGATAGACTCCATCAGGCATGCCTTGGTCGATGAATTGAAGCAGCAAGTTCCCGACAGTTACACCTACTATTGTGCAGCCTATCAAATGAATGCCGATTTTACCCAAGCCGAAGAAGCCATTAAGCGAATGCCCACCCAAAAATCGTTCTACGACTATGATACTTGGCTGGCTTATTACCACTTCATAGGCGATTCGGCACGTATGGTTCCCTATGCCAAGGAATACATCGAGAGCGGTCTCTACAGTAGAGAACTACTCACCTACACCATGAACGAACTCAATACGTTGTCACAAAATGCCATTTATCTTGCGAATGGAGACGCCAACATCATTCCCAAGTGGATTATACAGGAAGGCATGGGGCTGCACAGAGACAAACTTGTCATCATCTATGATTATATCTCCGATGCGAACTATGCCCAGAACCTCTTTTCCCAACTCGGTATAGGAGACGCTCCCAAGCACGAAGGTAGTTTTGAAGACTACGATGAATACATGGACTTTGTACAGTCTGTTGTAGACGAGATTGTCCAGCGCACAGGACGGCCACTCTATATGTCAAAAAACATGGACAACGGCATCTATAATCATTGGAATGACAATCTTTACGACGAAGGTTTTGTCTATCACTATACCCATGAGGATATCGACTATGAAGAGACACTAAGAAAAAACTACGAACAACACTGTGACCTCAGTTACCTGCTACGTCCGCTGCCTGCCGACAGTTGGGTAACTGACCGTGAAATGTCGTATAAGCTGTATTTCGACTTCAGATTCTTGCTGCTCTCCTATCTCAAGGATAAAGACAATAAACACTTCAATACTCTCAAACGCCAACTCATCGGTGCAGGTATGCGGAATGGATTATCCAAAAAAGAGATGAAGGAAACCATTGAGGAGTTCATCGCAGAATTCTATGAAGAAGAAACCGAAGAATTATGATGAAGTAGGGTGAGCGTCGTGGTTCATTTCAACAATTTTATCACGGTCAAGCGAATTTTATCAGCATCACCCTTTGTTGATTTTTGGGGGCAAATAACCAAAAGGGCTGAAACAGAGAAAAGGTTTCAGCCCTTAATTTATTCGGTGAAACGAATCGTGAAAATACAAATTTCATTAATTTCCTTCCTATTCTTATATCTGTGGGTTGTCGGAGGTTAGCCCAAATACCATTGGAAAGGTCAAATCTGTGGTACCCCTAAAACCACTTCTTCAAGAACCGCCACTTGAGAACCATGAAGTTCGTAGCTAATAGCTGCCATGTTGGCTAAAATTTGCTTAGCTCGGCCATGAATGATGGTCAGCTGCGGCATGTGTCGGGCAGGAAGTCTGTCAACTTGTCATTATTATTCTAAACAAACAAAATATATTGAATTTTTTACAGAAAATAAATTACCTTTGCACTCTGTAAGCACAATATAAACATGGTGCAAGAATTAAGTAAAAGAAATAAATCATATTATGTCAAATAGTTCCAATTTCGCCTCCCAGGCAGGAGAACGTAAGCTCTGGCTTGACGCGCTTCGCGGAGTGGCCATGATTTTTGTGGTTTTTGGGCATAGTTGTCACGCATGGCCGTATTATTTCGCGGTAACGAGTCCTATCAAAATGCCTTTGTTCTTTGCCATTTCGGCTTATTTGTTCAAACCTCGCGGTGGAAATCAGAAGGAATTTTACAAAAGCCTTTTCCAGAAGATTGTCGTGCCATGGGTGGTCTTGGGAATGTTTCCTTACGTCCATCCTGTGGAAAGGTTTGGCAGACTTATATCCGGGGAGATACATTGGTTTATGCCTTGCCTTATTATCACCGAGATATTGTGGTTTTATATTCACAAATTTTCCAAGAATGATAAACAAATCGTCATTTTGGGTGTCATAGCCAGTGCGTTAGGCTTCGCTATGCATTATGCCCATATCCTGCGTTTTGCGATGATAGATACGGCATTTGTTGTGCAGATTTTCTTCGTCATGGGGTATCTGATTCGTAAACGGGAAGATGTGTTATGTGAGGGCTGGAAAAGGAAATTGCCAATTTTAATATTGGCTTATTTCCTAATCGAGTGGTTCTGTACCGAATATATATGGTTAGACGTACATGTAAACTTATACAGAAACATTCCCTTGTGTATGCTGCTGATAGCCATAGGCTGTGTCGCTCTTTTTATGATGTTCCGAATGCTTAATGTGGCTCCGAAATGGCTTGTCTTCGTAGGGCAGAACACTCTGCTTATCTACATGTTACACACCTTCGGCTTTTTAATATATAACGTAGGGATGAAGGTCTTGAACCTTAATGTGGACATTCCGGCACCCCTTGAAGGATTGATAAAGACGGCAATCTCTGTTACGGCATGCTGTGTCTTGGCATTGTTCGTCAATCGTTATATTCCTGAAATAGCTGGTAAGAAAAGGTCACCGAAACAGAAAAATCCCCACAGACAGGAATGAACATGCAAAGATTCCGCGGCAGCATGATGCCGCGGAATCTTTGCATGTATTGATGGAATGGCAAGTCGACTATTGGATTTGTGTATGAAAGATGGCTTCCGTGGCATGTTGTATCACCAGTCCGGCCAGCATGAAGCCGAAGATGGCTGTGATGTGAGCCAGGGTGCCGTTGATTTGAGCTTTTGCCGAACACCATTCGTGGTTGAGCAGTGAGGGGTCGCCGGGGCCGTTCTTCGCCTTCGGACACATACACTGCGCAGTGCCGCACGTGGCGTTCTGACCCTTGTTCTGCAGCAGTTCGTCACTGTATACACACTTGAATTTTCTCGACGGAAAGCGTCCTTGTTTCTTGAACCGGCGGCGCAGGGCACGGGCCAAGGGGTCGCCCTGCACTTTCCAGAATTCTGCCACTTGTATTCTGGTGGGGTCTATCTTGAGGGCGGCTCCCATCGAGGAGAAAAATGTAGCTTTAGTCTGGCAGGCAAGTTCTATGAGCAATACCTTGTCTTTCAGCGAGTCGATGGCATCGATGATGTAGTCGTAGCTGTCGAGGCCGAAGTCGGCGGCGGTCTCTTCGGAGAAGATTTTCTGTAGTGCTGTGATGTCGGCTGTCGGGTTGATGGCGAGCAGCCGTTCTTTAAGTGCTTCCACTTTTACCTGTCCCACCGTTTCGGTGGTAGCCATCAGCTGGCGGTTGATGTTGGTGATGCACACGCGGTCACTGTCCACGATGGTGAGTTTTTGGATGCCGCTGCGCACGAGGCTTTCGGCGCACCACGACCCCACGCCGCCCACACCGAAGATAATCACTTTCTTCTCACCGATGTGTGTCACCGTCTCTTTGCCTAACAGCAGTTCCGTTCTGCGGAATATGGCTTTCTCTATACCCATAAATGCCTGAGTGTTAATGTTTCACGGACTTCCTGCTTGTCCCCGTTGCCTGATGTTGAACAACAGACCCGTAGGTGCGCACGTTGCCCGTTACGAAACGCGACAGGCGGAGAGTACCGTGATTCGTGCCGCAAAAGTAATAAATTATGGTAAATAATACGCATGGAGATGTGCACTTTTCACCAAATAATCATTATTTTTGCAACGTGGCAGGTCTTGTGCTGTCCCGTCTTGTCAGATTGGTAGGCGGCAGGCACTGTGGAGTGTGAAGAAACAGAGTCATTTGTCAGAATGGTGTGTCGTAGGAATTGTAAGATAGCTGATTCATTCCAGACGTGGATGCAGAAGGAGAGCTTGCAAGAGTTCGTGCGCTTCTGTATAGTGGGCATTGTCGCTACGGTTGTCGATGCCGCCATCTTCTATACGGTCAGGTGCTTTGCCCCCTATCAGGTGGCACTTATGAGCGGCTATCTCATCAGCCTTGTGTTCAACTATTTCTTCACTGTGCGCTGGACATTCCGCGCGAGGACTACGATGGCCAATGCTGTGGGAGTCTTTATCGCCCACCTGTTCAACCTTTTTGTGGTAAGAATGGGACTTATGTATCTGTTCATCCATTTCTGTTCGCTCTCTGACAAGTGGGCCTATCTGCCCACACTGGCCATCTCGATGGTCACCAATTTCCTTGTCGTGAAGTTTGTAGTGAAAAAATTCAGTTGATGGAAGTGAGAAAGACAGTGCGGAAAGTGAGACTGTGGCACATCGCGGCAGCTGTACTTTTCCTGGTGGTATGGATCGCCGAGGGACGGCTCACGGGCGGGCCGGTGCCCAAGAGGTGCTTTGTCTATGCCGTGTTGCTGCCTTTCCTGCTCCCCGCCTTTCAATCGGGTCGCCGCCCCGACCTCCCCGCGAGGGTTGCGTCCGCAGTCTTGGCGCTTTTCTTCGCATTGTGTTGCTCCTGTGGCTACAGCCTTTATAAGTGGTGCGATTTTACGATGTGCTGGGGTTCATTGTCCCTCTTCGTAGTATGGGTGCTCAAGACGGGAGTCTATTGGTGTGTGTGCCACACCATCCTCCTATGGCTTTTCTCCCGTCTGCAAGGCAGTGCATCAGCCGCCATGCCGGTGAAGTGGGCGGTTTCCAACCGCACCCTTTTCCTCTTGTTCTTTTGTTGCCGCATCCCCTATCTTGTGGCCTATTATCCCTGCCTGTTCGATTACGACGGTGCCGTGTCAATAAGTAGTTTCGGCGAGGGCAGGGTGCTCTACGACCATCATCCCTTCCTCGTGACATGTGTACAGAAACTCTTCTTTGATATAGGGTCGTGCTTGGGCAGCGCTTCGGCGGGCATGGCTATGCTCTCCCTGCTTTCCATGGCTTTCACCTCACTCATTTTGGTCTATATGGTTAGAGTATGTGCACGCATGGGTGCCGGGGTGGGGGTGCAGAAAGCATTGGTGGCTGTGTATGCGCTCTTCCCGCTCTTCCCGCTGGTCAGTATCTATGACACCAAGGATGGCTTTTTTACCTATATTTTACTGCTCTTTGTCCTTTCCCTGCTGCATCTCATGCTTGCGATGCGTCGTGAAGGGCAGTTGCCCAAGCGCATCCTCCTCTTGCATGGCGTGGCGGCACTCCTGATGTGCCTCACGCGGCATCAGGGCATTTATTTTGTCGTGGCGCAATATCTCTGTTGCCTATGTACCTGTAGGCAGACATGGCGGGCATGGACTGCACTCTACCTCCCCGTGGTGGGTGCCTATCTGCTGGTGGCGCGCGCCCTGTTCCCCGCATTGGAAGTGGCACCGTCGAGCAAACACGAAATGCTGGGACATCTCTTTCAGCAGTCGGCTTTGTGCTTCATCCAGCATCCCGACCAGATGACGCCGCAGGAGCGTGATGCCTTTGAGGGGGTGTTGGAGATAAATGTCGATACGTTATCGCTGCGTGCCTACGACTACCATGTCACCGACCCCATAAAGGGACATTACCGTTTCAAACCCGTTGAGCAGTGGAGTGTACGCAACCATTTCGCACCTGATGACGAGCGGCAGGCGGTAGGCACCTATCTGGCTTCCTGGACCGGCACCTGCGTCCGTCATCCTGCTACCTGTGCCTTGGCCAGTCTCAATATCGTAAACGGTTTTTTCTACAATACTGGCGGACTCTTTGGCATCGAATCGTGGCACGACTGCCCTTACCTGCTGCCCGAATACCGTTTCTACCGTTGCGATGCGCCATACAGCGTTACCAACCGTCTTTTCGACCAGTTGTCGCGCCTGCCGGTTCTGGAATTTTTGTTTGCCAAGGCCTATTACACCTGGCTTTTCCTCTTTGCCCTGGCCGTGCTGCTTATACGGCGCGATACAGATGCACTCACCGTGTTTCTATCCTTCTTTCTAAGCGTGGCCCTTTTCATGGTCAGTCCCACTGCCACCTACCGTTATTCGCTCCCCCTTGTGACGGGTGCGGCTGTCATTATCATCTACCTAACACATCAAGTCTATGCAGGAAAACAAAAGTAAAATCGCAGTACTTGTGCCTTGCTACAATGAGAGCAAGACCATCGCCAAAGTGGTGACCGACTTCAAGGCGGCACTTCCGGAGGCCACTGTTTATGTCTACGACAACAATTCCACCGACGGCACCGATGATATCGCACGCAGGGCGGGTGCCGTGGTGAGATATGAGCGCAGACAGGGAAAGGGCAATGTGATACGCTCCATGTTCAGGGACATTGATGCCGACTGCTACCTGATGATTGACGGCGACGACACCTATCCTGCCGACCATGCCCGTGAGATGTGCCGCTTGGTGATGGAGGAGGGCTGCGACATGGTGATAGGCGACCGCCTGTCGGGCACCTATTTCCAAGAGAACAAGCGACTTTTCCACAATTTCGGCAACGTGCTTGTGAGGCGGCTCATCAATTACATCTTCAAGAGTGATGTGAAGGATATCATGACGGGTTACAGGGCTTTCAGCAAACCTTTTGTAAAACATTTCCCTGTGCTCTCGCAGGGTTTTGAGATAGAGACAGAGATGACCATCCATGCGCTCGATAAGAATTTCTGTCTGCGGGAGATACCCGTTATGTATCGCGACCGGCCTGAGGGCAGCGTGTCAAAACTCAACACCTATCGAGATGGCTTCAAGGTGTTGCTCACCATCACGCGGCTGTTCCGCGACTATAAGCCGTTTGCCT
>CAJONT010000070.1 GCA_905235975.1 uncultured Prevotella sp. | reverse complement strand
AGAGCGCATGGGCTACGCCCTCCGCTACGCCACCGACGGCCGCCGCGTGGTAAAAGTGGGCATGGCATTCTCGGTGGAGAAGCGGGCGCTGACGGAGTATGTGATTGTTTAAGGGTTTACTGTTTACATGTTGGGAGTCGCTTCGCGAGACGGGTTGTTGAGCTTAATCGAAAAATCTTTCAAATCTAATCAAATCGTCTGCTCGGCTGGATTTGCAATCCAGCCGCACTGAGTATCAGCATTTGCAATGCGAAAGAAAGATCCAAAAAGGGCGACCCCGTTTTCTGGAGCCGCCCTCATGGCATTTGTTTGTATGTCGGTGAAAGACTTTCACCCTGTTATGACACAACCTCTATTGTCGGGACACCCAAATCTTAGTAGATGTTGTTGTTTATGGGTATCATACCTGTTGGAGTCATCAACACATTGTAAGTGGCAAACCTCTTGTAGATTTTATTAATTGTTTCCATAATCGTATATTTTTTGTTTTTAATTTTTCTTGTTCTTTTGTTTTCTGATGCAAATTTAGAACAGAATCCCCTCCCCAACAAACATCTGTACGATTTTTCATCCTCCATGTCACGACACCCACCCGCCCATGCGACAAAATAATCGCCTGTCGCAAAATCCTGTCGTTTTATACCTTGAAATTTGGAGATACCGATAAAAAAAACTAACTTCGCACCATGTACTATTAAAATTCCCACTCATATCCGCATGAAAAGCAGAATCGCACTCCTCGCACTCCTTTTGGCCTTTTTCGTAACGGCAAAGGCTCAGCATCCCCAGTACAGCAAGTTGTCGCACTATGTGCGCATGGCGCTAAGCGACCATCGCGCCTCCTTGCGCAGGGCTTCTTATCAGGACAATAGAGAGATGTGTGCCCTGGTGCGCACCACCAGTACCGATACCACCCCCCTCACCACCCGCGGATGCAGGGTGCTGGCATCCTTCGGGCGTCTGCATGTGGCATCCATACCGCTCAGGTCGCTTGCCGACCTCTCGGCGCAGCCTGCCGTGGAGCGCATTGAGGCCGGTGCCCCCCATCAAGTGACGATGGACACCACAGTCTGCCTCATCGGTGCTGCCGATGTGCAGGCGGGTGTCGGTCCCCTCCCACAGGCCTTCACGGGCAAAGGGGTTGTGGTGGGTGTGCAGGACATCGGCTTCGACCTTACCCATCCCAACTTCTACGATACGGCGCTCACAGGCTCCCGCATACGCTGTCTGTGGGACCAGCTCTCAGTCGACACCGTGGGCTGCGACCTCTATGTGGGGGCCGACTACCGTACGGCAGAGGCGCTGCAGGCCTATGCCCATTCCCGCGACGGCCTCATTCAGACCCACGGCACCCATACCCTCGGCTCGGCGGCAGGCACAGGCTACGACACGCCCTACCGCGGTATTGCCCCGGAGAGCGACATCTGCTTGGTGAGCAATGCGGTGTCGAGCGACATCGAACTCATCGACAGTGCCGATGTCTACAAATACACCTATGCCACCGACGTGCTCGGCTTCAAGTATATCTTCGACTATGCCGCCTCAAGGGGGCTGCCCTGCGTGGTGTCGTTCAGCGAGGGCTCCTACCAGGACTTCAGAGGCGACGATGTGCTCTATTATGAAGCTCTTGAGAACCTGATTGGACCGGGGCGTATCTTAGTGGCCTCGGCGGGCAACGACGGCCTTCAGACCAATCACCTGCACAAGCCGGTGGGGATGGAAAGCATGCGCACATGGATTATCTCCAACGGCTCTACGGGGGGCATCACGGTCAAGAGCAAGGACGCCTTCTCCATGGCACTGCAGTTCCACTTTGCCGATAACAGCCACACCGACTACACCTTCTCGCCCGATGAGATTTTGGCATGTGACGACTCGCTCCTTGTCGATACCCTCGTGGTGGACGACATTCCTTATTATATTACCGTCATGGCCTATCCCTCCTGCTACAACGATGCTGAAACGGTGATAGAGACCTATGTGCAGACGGAAGGCAGATTGGGGGTGACACGACCCTTTTCGGTGCAGGTAAACGGTGTGGAGGCCGATGTGGAATGTTTCCGCTGCGCAGGCTATCTCTCGCCCATCACACCGGGAGTTGGCGAGCACAGCTATTCTATCCACTCCCCGTCGAGTGCTCCTTCCGTCATCTGTGTGGGTGCCACGGGCTATCGCACCGGTTTCGTCAACTACAAGGGCGAATACCATCACTACGATCAGGGCACCCACGGCATGGTGAGCCCCTACTCGTCGCTGGGGCCTACCTTCGACGGTCGGATAAAGCCTGATGTGGTGGCTCCGGGCACCAATGTCATTTCTTCCTATAGCAGTTACTATTTGGAGAACAAACCTGATGCAAGTGATATTAATTCGGATGTGGCACATTTCGACTTCAATGGTCGCACCTATGCGTGGAATGCCAACAGCGGAACCTCGATGTCCACTCCCGTGGTGGCCGGCGTCATCGCCCTGTGGCTGCAGGCCAATCCTCTTCTCACCACACAGGAAGTGCTCGATGTGATGAGCCGTACCTGCCGCCATTATGACGAGACGCTCCTCTATCCCAACAACTCCTACGGCTATGGCGAAATAGATGCCTACCGCGGTCTGCTCGATGTGCTGGGCATCAGCGCGGTCGGTGAGGTCTCGCCTGCTCAGTCTGCGTCTGTCCATGCCGCCTTCAGCCGTGAGGGCTCCCTGATGGTCCGTGTCGACAGCCCCCTTGCCCGTGAGGCCCGCCTGCGCCTCTTCTCCGTCTCAGGCCAGCTGCTGCATCAGGCCACGCTGCCCCAGGGCACAGAAAGAGTCACGCTGCACGTGCCGCACCTTGCTGCAGGGGTCTATGCCCTTCAGATAGACTCTCCGGAACCTCTTGTGGCAGGTTCCACGCTTGTGCGTCTCAGTGTGCAGCCGTGACGCCTCAATCCCACCTTATATATTTATAAGACCATGCAAAAGGAGAGAAACAGAGCCGATGCCTACCGGAAGGCCGCCTATGAAGGCGATGCCAAAGCCATGAACAACCTGGGCGTGTGCTACCGCCGCGGCGCCGGGGTGGTGCAAGACCTGGCCACGGCGTTTCTCTGGTACATGAAGGCGGCAGAACTCGACGATGTCTATGGTTGTTTCAATGTGGCGGAGTGCTACTTCAAGGGAGAAGGAGTGGAGCAGGACCTGTCGAAGGCTTTCGAGTGGTACCTGAAAGCCGCCGGCATGGGCGACAAGCAGTCGCAGGTGAATGTGGCCAATGCCTACTATCTCGGACAGGGGGTTGAGGCCGACCATCACAAGGCTTATCTGTGGTACAGGGAGGCCGCCTTCCAGGGACACATCCAGTCGCAGAAAAATCTCGGCGCGGCACATTGGAATGGCGACGGTGCAGAGAAAGACGAGGCGGAGGCAGCCTTCTGGTATGAACTCGCCGCACAGGGGGGCGATCCGCAGGCGCAGTTTGCCACAGGATGGTTCCTCCTCACCGGTACCGGTGTGGCACAGGACAAGCGGTTGGGCCTCCGCTGGATTCACAAGGCTACGGCACAGGGCTATCAGCCTGCCATCGACTACTGCAGGGAGCATGGCTACAGCATCCATTAGGCTGCCGTCAGGAAACCGTGTAGGGTTCATGGCGTGGGTAGGTGAAAACCTTTGATACAGCGACACAGAAAATATTTACGCGGTTTTTTTGTATGCCCCCGTGTTTTTTCCCTGATTATTGCTATATTTGCATGGACATAGGTTCCCCTAAAAGCACGTTGTTATGAATATACCATCCGAATTCGACCGAATAAGACCCTTCGAGCCCGAAGAACTACCCGAAGCATACGACCGCCTGCTCGGCGATGCGCAGTTTCGCCATGTGCTCAGTGTTGTATATCCCGATGTGCCCTTTGAGCAACTGGCACAGCGCATGAGGGCCTGTAAGACCAACCTTGAGTTTCAGAAAGCCTTCCCCTATCATTTCCTGGGTAGTCTGCTCGCCCGTGCCAGCAAGGGCTGCGACATGGATGTGAGCGATGTGGATGTGAACGGCCGCTACACCTTCGTGAGCAACCACCGTGACATCGTGCTCGATTCAGCCCTGCTCGACTGCCTCCTCATCGACTCGGGCTTCACCACTACCTGCGAAATTGCCATCGGCGACAATCTCCTCTCCCTGCCGTGGGTGAGAGACCTGGTGCGGGTGAACAAGTCGTTCATCGTGGAGCGTTCGCTGCATGCCGGCGAGATGCTGCGTGCCAGCAAGCGTATGGCCGACTATATGCATTTTGCCATTGCTGAGAAGCATGAGAATATATGGATAGCACAGCGCGAGGGACGTGCCAAGGACAGCGACGACCGCACGCAGCCTGCCATCCTGAAGATGATGGCCATGGGTGGCGAGGGCAGTGTGGTGGAGCGACTTGCCCAGCTGCACATCGTGCCCCTTGCCATCTCCTACGAGTATGACCCCTGCGATTATCTCAAGGCGCGCGAGTTCCAGCTCAAGAGAGACAATCCTGAGTGGAAGAAGAGTGCGCAGGATGACGTGGAAAGCATGTCGACGGGCATTATGGGCTACAAGGGCCGCATCCATTACCACTGCGCTTCTTGTATCGACGCTTGGCTGGCGCAAATCGACACCAGCGTGCCGAGAAACAAGTTGTTCGACCTTATTGCCGCCCATATCGACAAAGAGATTCACCGCAATTACCGCCTATACCCCTGCAACTACATTGCCGCCCATCTGCTCGACGGCGACGATGCTTTGGCGCAGCGGTATACGGAAGAGGAGAAGCAGACTTTTATGGCTTATGTGGAAAACCAGATAGCCAAGATCCACCTTGAGAGGAAAGATCCCGGCTATCTGCGTGAGCGGCTTCTCACCATGTATGCCAATCCCTATCGCAACTGGCGCAAGGCGCAGTAAGGTGCCGCCATACCTTCGTTTGCTTGCGTGGTGCTGCCATGGCAGGTGCATCGTAGTTATACCACGGTGCAGCCAGCCTGTGTGAGCACTTCTTCGCAACGTGCTGTGTCGTCGGCTTTCAGCACAAACTTGGCCTTCTCGCCTTCGGAGAAGGCATACATGTATTTGATGCCGATGCCCGAATTGGTCAGTATGCTCAGCACCTCGGCCAAGGAGCCGGGGCGGTCGGCACATTCTATGCATACCACCTCGGTGAGCGAAACGGCGAAGTTGGCCTCGCTCAGCACCATGGCGGCACGTTCGGTCTCGGCCACCACTATGCGCATGATGCCGAAGTCGGGTGTCTCCGTCATAGAGAATGCCTTCATGTTGATGCCTTGGGCACCCAGTGTCTTGGCCACCTCGCTGATGCGGCCTGTCTTGTTCTCGAGAAACAATGAGATTTGCTTTGTCATAATTTGCTGCTTTTCTTGGTTGCTTATTTCAGGTTGCGCAGGTCTACCACACGCTTCGACTTGCCTTGGCTGCGCTCTATGCTGCCAGGTTCCATCAGCTTCACCTCTGCCTTGATAGAAATCACACTCTTCAGTTTGTCGCCAAGCGCTTTGCGTATGGCCAGCATCTGTCCCAAGTCGTCGGTGAAATGGTCTTTGCGCATCTCCACTTGCACCTCAAGGGTGTCGAGGTTCTTCTTGCGGTCCACCACCAGCATGTAGCGGGGTTCAAACTGCGGCATGGAGAGGATGACGCTTTCCACCTGCGACGGGAACACATTGATACCGCGAATGATGAGCATGTCGTCCGAACGGCCCATCACCGGTCCCATCCTCACGGCGGTGCGGCCGCAGGAGCAGGTGCCGTCCATCAGCGTGCACAGGTCGCGTGTGCGGTAGCGCAGCAGCGGCATGCCTTCCTTGGTGAGCGTGGTGAACACCAGTTCGCCGGTCTGCCCTATGGGAAGAGGCTCCAGGGTGTCGGGGTTGATGATTTCTGGATAGAAGTGGTCTTCGCAGATATGGGAACCGTTCTGTGCCTCGCACTCATACGATACACCGGGGCCGCATATCTCGCTCAGACCGTACAGGTTGTAGCCCTTCAGACCCAGACGCTGCTCTATCTCCAATCGCATGTGCTGGGTCCAAGGCTCGGCACCGAAGGCTCCCACGCGCAGCTTCAGGTTCTCTTTCTTCAATCCCATCTTATCCATGGTCTCGGCCAGGTAGAGGGCATACGAGGGGGTGCAGGCGATGCCGCTCACTCCTAAGTCCTGTATCAGTTTGATGTGCTTCTCGGTGTTGCCCGTCGAAACAGGCACCACAGAGGCGCCAATCTTCTCCACACCGTAGTGCGCGCCTAAGCCGCCGGTGAAGAGACCGTAGCCGTAAGCCACGGAGAAGGTGTCGCCGCGACGCACACCGTAGGCGGTGAGCGCCCTGGCCATACCTTCCGACCACACCTCAAGGTCGCGTCGGGTATAGCCCACGATGGTGGGGTTGCCGGTGGTGCCGGAGGAGGCGTGTACACGCACTATCTCCGACTGGGCTGCGGCTTGAAGACCGTAGGGGTAGTTGTCGCGAAGGTCTTGCTTCGTAGTGAAGGGCAGCTTCACGATGTCGTCGATCGAGCGGATGTCGGCTGGCGTGAGGTCCAGTGCCTGCATCTTGTCACGGTAGAAAGGCACGTTGCGGTACACCAGCGATACCAGTTTCTCAAGCCGTTTGCCCTGCAGGTGGTGCATCTCGTCACGGCTCATACATTCCTTGTTCTTGTTCCAAATCATATTCTTTTCACCAATTTGTTATGTATTCCTATCGAAAATAAAAGAATTGGTGCAAAAATAATAAAAAATCTTCTGGACAGAAAGTTTTTTTCGTGTTTTGTTCGGTTTGTTTTACACTTTAGGTAAAATGCGGATTTTGTAGATTAAACAGATACGCAAACAGATGAAAAATTTATATATTGTCATTTTATTGAAAACAATTATTTATGATTTCATTTTTTTTCCATACTTTTGCAACGAATTTCTATCTTAACTACTTTATGTGGATACTTTTTTTAATTTGATATGAAAAAACGT
>CAJONT010000069.1 GCA_905235975.1 uncultured Prevotella sp. | reverse complement strand
CGTATGGCGGTGATTCTCACTTTCATTGTTTTTTCACTATGGTTGGTGCATTACTTCTTTCAACAGGTACAGGGCGACGGCTGTCTGGGCAAGCAATATCAAGGGGATGCCATACCTGAACTTTTTGTGCAACGTTTTGTGATGCCACACTTTCATCCCCATCCATGCGCCGATACTGCCGCCAATGACCGCCACGCCCAACAGCGTAGATTCGGAGATACGCCATTTGGCACGCCTTGCTTTCCACTTGTCGATGCCGAACAGGAAGAAGGCAATCACATTGACGGCTGCAATGTATATGAGTATAAGCTCGATTATCATTTATGAGCCAAAGATACGAAAAAAACGGGACATCACAAACAGGGAAGCGGTGTAATTAATTCACAACACGGGTGTGAGAAAGAAAAATTTCGTATTTTTTCCGATTGCACTTGATTTTTTTGTACTTTTGCGTTTGAAAAGCAAAAAAGCAGAGACATGAAAAAGTATTTTATTGCAATTATCATTATTGGGCTTTTGGCCATTCCTGCCGTAGCCCTGAACAGGAAGGGACAGCCCGCAAAGGCGAAGGCCAATGCCCTTGAGGTGTCGTTCAACTATCAAAGACAAAACGGCCCCGGCTCGAACCAGTATGCCGTATGGATAGAGAACGAGAAGGGAGAAGTGGTGAAGACCCTCTTCGTCACCTCGTTTACGACCAAAGGAAGGACACGTGGCAACGAGCAGCCGATGCGCGGTTATGTAAAGAGACCCGCTTGTGTGCCTACATGGGTGAAGGACGTAAAAGCCGAAGCACTTTCCGACCAGCAGTTGGACGCATTCACCGGCGCCACCCCGCAAGCAGGCGGCATCCAGACTTTCACATGGGATTTCACAGACCAAAACGGGAAGGCCGTCAAGAAAGGTACCTACAAGGTATTCGTAGAGGCGACGCTTTACAACGCCAGCGACATCATTTATTCCGGCACATTCTCCACGAATGACAAGGCCGGTCAAATAGCCCTTACCTCGCAGCTGACACAGCCCGACGAGCAGCATAAGGACATGGTGACGGATGTGAAAGCTGTTCTGAAATAGGCACTTGCCCGCTGAGAGCGGGCAAGTGAGCAATTTTTCACAAAGTGATTTTTGATAAAGTAATCGCGTCTTCACGCGATTACATATTTTCCGTGTGCCGTGCTGACGGCTGCATGAATCTTGTCGGTGTTGTCAAGGGGAGACGGCACGGAGCAGTCGGCACCAATCATGAGATGACCGACAGGTCCGTCGGCGATGATTTGGCGGGTCATTTCAGCTATCCTCTCAGGAGAAGCCTTGCCAATCTCAGCCTTGCGGTTGAACCCGCCGAGGACGGGTCGTCCGAACAATTTGTAGGTTTCTTTCGGAGAGAGCGGTTTGCCGTCGATGGAGAGAGGCACGTTGACAATCTTGCCCGGATAATCGAGATAGCGCGTCAAGTCATCCATCGGTCCCTCCCAGTCGCAGATGTGCAGGATTGTCATTTTGGTGTCCTTATTGGCCTCGCCCATCACCTCCAGGTCGTAAGGACGTATATAAGTCTCATAGAATCCGTTGGGCACTTTCAGGTCGTAGAACTTCTTCTCCCCGCCCTGGGTAGCGGTGAAGAAGGCTTCCACGCCAGCCGCCTTGCACTCGCGAATAAACCATAGGATGGCCTTGGTGTAGGAGTCGAGCATGCGCTTGTAGGCTTTGGGGCGCTCCACGGCATAGGTGGGAAGGCGGTCGTCGCCGAATCCCTGCCTTGCCACCTGATGTGTACTGAGGATGGTAGGCATCACATACACGTCGTTGCCCACATAGGAGAGGATTTCCTTTATCAGTTCGAGAGTAGGCCTGTAATAGTCTTCAGGCACGAGCGGCGTGTCCATCGACAAGTCCTGGACATGCGGCATGGGTTGTTCGGTCTGCACTTTGAGGATGTCAGCCCCACCCTTGAGAAAGAGTGTGAGGTGCGCTTTGACAGCCTCCTCGCCGAGTTGTTTCCCGTTGCCGAAATGGCCGAAGAAGAGTGCGGGCGTGTAAGACGGGTCGAGCGTGCCAGCGATGAAGCGGTCGACGATTTCTTTTTTGTTGGCGGGAATGGTTTTGCAGCACTGATGCTGTGCATAGACAGCGGGGCAAATGATAACCAATAGCAGAGCCAGTAGAAACAATCTGATTTTTCTCATAGGTATTATTTAAGTTTATGAATTGATTACGCAGAGACAGGTTTCATTTGATGCTACAAATTTATAAAAATTCTTCAAAACGAGCGTACGTTTGTGAATAAAAATTGTCTTTTATGAGACTTGAGAGATGGGGAGGTCAACGCCCCCTTGGGATAAATATTAAACCTTAATTCAAGTTTCGCAAGTTTTGATATTCGCTATAAAAACGGCCTGAAAGGCCTGTAAACTATCAGCCCAGGGCATCGCCCTGGGTATTT
>CAJONT010000068.1 GCA_905235975.1 uncultured Prevotella sp. | reverse complement strand
TCATTGGGATTGTATTTGCTGTGGCTGTAACCCACCCCGAAATTAAATATGTAGTCAGCTTCCCAACGACGATTTCGGAAAAGAGGTCTTTTAAAGAATCCATAAAAAGCAATTGAATTGCCCATGTAGGAGTCGTAATCCACTTCTTGAATCAATGGCCAGGCGTCGTCGGGTGCATTGCGGTGCATCTTCACATTGTGGTTCAAGCTGTATTTGACGCCAAGCCCTATCACAGGATAGCCATAGTCGGCATCATAGGCATTGCTGTCGGCGGGCAGGAAGGCATGGTGCAGTTCGGCTCCCATGGAGAACACGGTAGCTTGTTTAAGCCATTTCTTCTGGACACGGTCAAGCGCCAAAATCCTCCCTGGATTCAGGCTAATGGATCCCCCCCAATGAGACAGGGTGTCATTTTTTTGGATTATAGAGTCTACTTCTGCAGCCGAGATATGGGAAAGCGGACACAGGAAGCATAGTAAGATCAACAATTCTCGCATTTCATCCGTTTGAAGATACGATACACATTTTCTGTTGTGACACGGGCCACTTCGTCAGGGGTAATTCCCTTGCACTGTGCCATCTTCTCGATAATGAGCGGCACGAAAGCGCTTTCATTTCGTTTGCCTCGCATGGGAACGGGTGCCATATAGGGTGCATCAGTTTCCAAGACGATACGCGAGAGCGGGATTTCTGCCACCACCTCCGGGAGACGGCTCTTCTTGAAAGTGAGCACGCCACCTATACCCAAGACAAAACCTTCAAACTGCAACAGTTCGGCTGCCTCTATGCTGTTTCCTGTAAAGCAGTGGAACACGCCGCCGGGAAGTCTGTCACGGTATCGGCGCAGGATGGCCACCAATTCATGCTGCGCCTTTCGGCTATGTATCATCAGGGGCAGTTGCGTTTCCACCGACCATGCCACCTGCTGTTCGAAAGCATCAAGTTGTTCGCGCATATATTCCCTGCTCCAATAGAAATCGAGCCCCACCTCGCCGATAGCGATATACGGGCCAGGCAGGAGGCTTCGCATGTGGGACAGCACCTCTTGATAGTCAGGTCCGACCTCCTCGGGATGCAGTCCCATCATAGGCCACAGAAAACCGGGATAGGCCTGACAGACCTTTGCGACAGACTCTTCGGATGCTGCATTGATGGCAGGCACGAGCACAGCGGAGGCGCCCGCCTCTTGCGCCCGTTTTACCACCTCATCTCTATCTTGCGAGAATTCCTCCCCGTCGAGATGTGCATGTGTGTCGACAAATGTATACAGACTCATACGGCTATCAATATTCCCTCTTCATCATCTCGTCAGTATAGGCGAGCAATTCGGTCTTTTTCTCAGACGGAAGCTGCACCATATCGAAATACTTACGACTTTCCTGAAAATAGAATTTTATCTTGTCGATAGCCATCTGGTGGATGCCGATTTCATTATAGAGTTCGGTAATGACGGTGATTTTCTCCTGTGGGTCGGGTGAAGGATGGTTGACCCAATACTCAAGTTGTTCACGCTGTCGGCTGTCGGCCTTGGCAAAGGCATTGATCAGCATGTATGTTTTCTTGTTGGACACGATATCACCACCAATGGCCTTGCCAAACACCTTGGTGTCGCCGTAGACATCGAGGAAATCGTCCTGCAGTTGGAAAGCGAGTCCCACCTGCTCGCCGAACTTGTACAGCAGATTGGCATCACGTTCGGGTGCACCTGCCAAGATGGCGCCCATCTTCACCGCACAAGCCAGGAGCACACTCGTCTTGAGACGTATCATCTCAATGTACTCCTCTTCGGTGACATCAAGTCGTTGTTCAAAGTCCATGTCATACTGCTGTCCCTCGCCTATCTGAAGTGCTGTCTCAGAAAACAGGTCGAGCACCTGAGGCAGTTTGGCTTTGTCGCACTGCAGCATCTGCTGATAGGCGAGCACGAGCATGGAATCGCCCGAGAGGATGGCCGTATTGTCGCCCCAACGCTTGTGCACGGTGATATGCCCCCGTCTCAGGTCGGCATTGTCCATAAGGTCGTCGTGCAACAGCGTGTAGTTGTGATACGTCTCCAGGGCACATGCCGTAGAGAGTATACTTTCGGGGTCGTCCTTGTACATATTATAAGAGAGTAGCATCAGGATGGGCCGGATGCGTTTTCCTCCGATGGACAGGACATACTTTATAGGCTCATAAAGGCTTTCGGGCCGGCGGTTTTCGGCCACTCTTCTGAGCTGGTCGTTGACCATTAGTAACAGTTCGTTTGAATTGAGCATTATCGTTTCTTTTATTTATTTCCAAGAAGGGTCACACTAATAGGGAACTTTCACAGTTTGAACACCACCGGCAAATGGACCAGCGTGCGGCAAGGCCGCCCCTCATTCACCCCTGGTTCCCACCGTGGCATCATGCGCAACACACGCAGCGCCTCACGTTCCAAGGAGGCATCGGCACTTTTCTCTACCTTCAAATCGGCGGTACTACCATCGGCATTCACCACGAAAGAGAGCAGCACTGTGCCTTGAATCTTTGCCTGGCGTGCCGTGGAAGGATATTTCAGATTCCTGGACAGCCATTTCATAAACTCCATCATTCCACCTGGGAAAGAAGGCAACTTCTCCACCACGCGCAGCACGGGTTGTTGCGTCTGATCGTCGAGGACGGCGGGCGGGAGGACAGGCGGTGGTAACGGCCGTTCCGGAACATCGTCGGCACTCTCTGCCTCCACTTGGTCGGCTTGCAGGTCGCGCACCTCATCAGCCTTGTCGGCATCTACCAAATGCTCTGCGATGCTGGCGGTTTCGGCAGGCGGCACATTAGGCGTGCTGCGGTCCTCCTCAGGCGGCATGAAAGCCAGATCCTGTGCGAGTTCCTCCATGGCATAGTCGTCGAGGCTGGCCATGTCGTTTCGGCTGGAAAACTCAAGGGCTACCACCACGGCTGTGAGCGCTGTGATGAATCCGAGAAGCCACCACATCGGCCTTTTGCCCTCAAGCACTGCTGCATTGCTTTTTTTTGCATCCATTTTCGTCCTGCCTACCCACACTTCTGCCTGTTAAAGGCAAAACTATGATAATAATATGCAGAAAAACTCGTTATCTGTATAAGAATTGAGTGTGCCACATTCATTTCAGATTACAAAAATAATGCAGATATTTGAAAAAAGTGTAACTTTGCCGAGGAATTGAACAAAATCAATGAAAATAAACATTTTTTCGCTTTTCCTGCTACTGATTCCACTTTCCGTAAGCGGACAGGAGAGTGAGACGGTATATAACTTCCTGCGTCTGCCTGTCAGCGCCCATGCAGGAGCTTTAGGAGGAGAAAACATCACGCTGATTGAAGACGATGCATCGCTGATATTCTCCAATCCGGCTCTGCTCTCTTCTGTGAGCGGCAAATCAGTAGGTCTGAACTATATGAACTACATGTCGGGGGTGAACTCGGGCAGTGCGTCCTACTGTCTGGCACTCAACGACAAGGCCTCGGTAGGTGCCGGCGTGCAGTACATCGGTTACGGCAGCATCAAGGAAACAGATGCCGACAACAACATAACAGGCGAATTTTCGCCCAAGGACATTGCTCTGAATGTGTACTTCAGCTACATGCTCTCAGAGCGTATCTCGGGCGGTATTGCTGCCAAATGTATCAACTCCTACATTGGCGACTACCATTCATTGGGCATGTGTGTGGACTTGGGGCTTAACTATTTCGACCCGGAACGCGAATGGTCGGTATCGGCTGTGGCCCGAAATTTGGGCGGTCAGTTGAGTGCCTACGACGATGAGTATGAAAGTCTGCCCTTCGACCTCCAGGCAGGTGTGAGCAAAAGACTCATCGGCTCACCGCTCCGCATCTCTGCCACGCTGACCGACCTGACCCACTGGGACTACAAATTCATCGACCACTTGGTGGCCGGTGTCGACCTTCTCCTTTCCTCTCAGATATGGGTTGGAGCGGGCTATAATTTCAGGCGGTCCAACGAAATGACCATTCTGAGCGGCGACAGCGAGAGCAGCCATGGTGCCGGCCTCTGTTTGGGTGCCGGCATTGAGTTGGAACGCTTCGGCCTGAATTTGGCGTATGGCAAATATCATGTCTCGTCGTCCTCGATTCTTGTAAACTTTTCATTCAAAATATAAACATGAAAAAAATCATCATTGCCATCGACGGGCATTCGTCGTGCGGCAAAAGCACCATGGCCAAAGACCTGGCCAAAGCCATAGGATATATTTATGTAGATACAGGAGCCATGTACAGGGCAGTGACACTCTATGCCCTCCGCCACGGTATGATAGACCAAGACGGCAACATAGACAGTAAGGCGCTTGAGAATGACATGGAAAAGATAAGCATCAGCTTTAAGCTGAACAGCGACACGAATCGTCCCGACACCTGGCTCAACGGAACCTGTGTGGAAAGTGAGATACGCACCATGGAAGTATCAAACAATGTGAGCGCCGTCTCTGCACTGGGATTCGTACGTGCCGCCTTGGTAAGGCAACAGCAAGCCATGGGCGAGGAAAAAGGCATTGTGATGGATGGCCGCGACATTGGCACGATGGTTTTTCCACAAGCTGAGCTAAAAATCTTTGTCACGGCATCCCCCGAGGTCAGGGCACGCCGGCGCTACGACGAACTGGAGAGAAAAGGCACACCGGCACCCTTTGAAGAAGTGCTTGAAAACGTTCTGCAACGCGACTACGCCGACAGTCATCGTGACATCAGTCCTCTCCGCAAGGCCGACGATGCCATCACGCTCGACAACAGCGATATGACCATTGCGCAACAGAACGAATGGCTGCTGCGACTATACCATGAGACCGTGAAAGAATAGAATCGAAAACTGAGGTTTTGTTTCATATACATCAGAAAAAAGTCAGACCCATATATAACGCAAGAGCGGTGTCCCCGATGGGACACCGCTCTTGCGTTATATATGGGTTAATTCCACACATTAGGAACCTTGAACTTGATATCACCTTTCTCAGAATCCGTTTCAAAATCGAGGAAATCGTCTGGAGCTGTTGTGGTGCTGGGATCAGTAGTATCTCCAGCACCAGGGGGTGAGCCCATGAAATACCCAAAATCGCCCTTACTTATTTTCATCATCGGAACACTATAAATCTTTTTCATATTCACTAAAAATTAGATTTATTTTACAAACTTTTGTCCATTTATCACATACACACCATTAGGAAGGTTATTAAGGTCGACATGGCCGTTGACAATCTTCGACTCAGCAACCTTAATGCCGCTCAGGTTGTAAATGCTGACTATACCACCTTCACCTTCTCCTTCCATCATGACAGGAATCATGACAGCATCGGTGTCGGAAAATCCTTCAATTACGAGGTTCTCGGGTGCATTAGCAGTGGAACTTCTCAATCTGAAATAAGCCCTGAATGGATTCACATCATAATTTCCGTAAATGAACTTGGTACCTTCATCATTGAGAGCCCACACTTCAGAGAAATTGGACTGTGTAGTGGTACCGGCAAACACGAACACGTCGGAGGCGGCCAATATCTTGGCACCTGAAGTAATGGTCTGACTATTGCCTGAGAAGACCATCTTCTTTCCCAAGAGATTCCATTTGTTTCCATAAACGGGACCGGGCACAGCTATGATATACGGAATGTTGGGCTTCATATCATCCACAAAATCAAAAACTACGTTGTTGCCATTCATACCCGAGAACTCCTTCAGCCAGAAATTCTTGCCACTATCATTAATCGAGTGGAACCAGTCGATGGTGTTACCTTCACAGGTTACATTGTCAGGAGCGAAGGGAAGAGCTATCGTGAACCATCCACTTGAGGAGTCAATGGTCGGAGTGACGGAAAATTCCACTCTATCAGCCGAGAATGTTTTAGGTGTAGAGAAGCTATATCCGTCAGAAAGCGTAAACTTAGAAGTCTTTCCGTCCTTCACCACATTTTTCCCAGACAGTCCAGAGGGTGTCGTGTCATTTTTCCCCAAGATGTAGATTGTGTTCGGATTGCTGTTGGGCACCACCTTTGTCACGCCATTAGTTCCTGTGACACCCGTGAAATCCACAGACAGGACTTTATCAGGCACTGTATAGGTAGCAGTGGGAGCTGTTGCAACAAGATTGCCCTCCTCGTCGTATGTGTTGACACCCGGCACAAGATTGAAACTAGACCAGGGATTGCCCGTCAAAGCAAGGTTTGCATCAGCATAGTAATAAACCACTTTGTAGACTAAGACACTCTGGTCAAGTTCATAGAAGTCTATGTCCAATTCGACAGTCTCACCGGGTTCGACTATAAGCGAATG
Source organism: uncultured Prevotella sp. (assembly GCA_905235975.1). Lineage (GTDB taxonomy): Bacteria > Bacteroidota > Bacteroidia > Bacteroidales > Bacteroidaceae > Prevotella. The sequence goes on along the minus strand of CAJONT010000068.1, from coordinate 35,323 downwards.
TTTATGAGACTCGGCTGTGAACTCTGAGGTAGAAGATGAGTTCTGCTGACGAAGCACCAGGGCGATAATTCCCGCATATCTATTTTTCGTGTCCGAATTCTCAATTTTCACCTTACCCGTAATACTGTTTCCATAGATTTCATATTTATTGCCATTTTTTGAAGCCTGGTTATTGATGGTAATCCCTGTTATTGTCAGCGTATGACCAGCGGAACCCGAGGCAATAGAAACAGCGGTATATCCAAGATTGGTAGCACCTGTGGAACTGGTAGAGGCTGCCACATACCAAGTACCTGATGAAGTCGGTGTGAAAGACATCTCTACTTCCAATTTTTCGCCTGGAGCCAGACAAAGTCCAATACGATCCTTATAAGCCCCGAAAGAAGTAGCACTCTTGCTGGCGAGCAGATACAAATTACCAAAATATTCATCCTCGCCAGTGTTCTCAACTATGATGCGTATCGGTTGTTCCAAATTGGCAAGACAGGAACCGACAGCCTTAATTTGATTAACCTTAATTGCAGACACTGGATGCTTCACCACATTGCTTATGGGTGTTGAGGCAGAAGGGTTATAGCTGAATGAGAAATAGGTGCCCACAGAACTCTGCAATAAGATACACTCACGCCAGAAATTCTCTTCCGAATTCTTGCTGACAGGCACCAGTTTATAATCGCCTTTCTTCAAACTGACAGCTTTCAAGTCGGCGGCAGTCAACGTATAACTGTATGTTTTGGAGCCGCGAAATGCAATTGATACGTTCGATGTAGGTGTGCCCACAACAGTGAGATTTCCTGCGTTGTCTTTTACTGCATATCCATATGAGTACACTCCATCATAAGATGTATAATTGTATACGGTTGTAGTAATTGCATACGTAGAAGCATTATAGGATGATATTGACGAGGAAAGGACGGGGTCCGTATCCTCTAACTGCAGTCCATTCTTGGGTTGAAAGCCTATGTATGCTTGCTGGCTCATTGTAAATCCATTGGAATTAGCGATAAAAGATTCTTCCTCCTCACCGTACAAAGCAGAGAGATGGAAATATCCGTTCATATTTCCAGTCCAACCCCAATTGACGTGATAAAAGTTGTCACCATCGTATCCGTCAACTAAGAATGCATGTGTCGCAGAAGTTGAACTTCCGACGTAGAACACCGGTCTTCCATTGACAAGCTCATTATAAATTATGTCATACCAATCCGCACTGGTATAGGAAGTGCGGTTTATCAGTCTACTACCTTCATAAAAACCAAATTGTTTCTCTAATGCTGTCTTGACGTTTGACACAGATGCAGAGGACGCGCTTTTTCCGTAAGATGTCCTGATGGCCGAACTGCTGAAAAACATAAGATCGGCGACTGCCTTTATCTGTGTTGCCGTCTCCAACCCTTGATAAGAATCAAGCATGTTAGCCCAGTCAATCTTTGTTCCCTTTGCTGTACTCGCCACCGTCACACCATTTGCAGTATAGCTATCTATGGCAGTTTGCAGTGTACTGACATTTCTATCCTTGTAATAATAAAGCAACTGAGCCAATGCCACACCTGTACAACCAACAACATAGTGTGTGCCTTCGGAGGCTTTCAAGACCGGACAAGAATTGTTGTAGGGTGCTTTCTGTCCCCACTTTGCAGTACACATGGGCTGGATAGATGTCTTTATAGCACGTGCCACATGCGATGCATTGTTATTTTCTTCCTGAAGATTTGAAGCGGTTGGAGCACCCAGGCAGGCCACCTGATTGGCATACTGATTGAGAATGATTGCCAAGTTCTCTGGCATATCATCCATATCGAAAGAGCCCTCATCAGAGTATCCGAGAATCGGGTAGCAACGATCATCGCCAGCAACGATAACAAAGCCGTTATCATTGCCATTATTAAACACATAATAAGCCGGCACAGACATGTCTAATGCCTGATTACGTACAGAGGCGCTCTCCACCATCCTCATGTCATTACTTACCTCGAGTCCCTGAGCTTCGATAAACTCACGGGCTTTCAACAAAGCCTCTGCTCTGTCCACAGGAGAGCCATACACTTTTGCCACCACACATACAAGCAGTGCCAAAACAATCAATACATTTTTTCTCATACTAAGCGATTTTAAACATATATTATTATTTTAAAATTATTTGTGTCAATATTTTGTCTCTACATTCCTCCATCAGCCATTTAGGCGTACTGGTAGCCCCACAGATGCCCACAGAGTGTGCACGTTCCAACCATGCCGGTGATATTTCATCCGGACCCTCTATTTGGTAGCTCCTGGCATTCACACTTCTGCACTCGTTGAAGAGCACCTTACCATTGCTGCTTTTCCGTCCGGAGACGAAGAGGATAATATCGTGTTTTGAGGCAAACTCAGCGATATTGGGCATTCTGTTGGCCACTTGCCTGCAGATGGTATCGAAACTCCTGAACTCGGCATTCTCGCTGATATGCGTCTTGATATATTCTATAATACTATGGAATTCGTCGAGCGACTTTGTGGTTTGTGAATAGAGGTAAATGTCTTTCGAGAAGTCGAGTTTATCCAACTCTTCCACATGTTCTACCACAATGGCCTTATTGTTGGTCTGTCCGATGAGTCCCATTACCTCGGCATGTCCGTTTTTGCCGAAGATGACTATCTGTGCATCCGGGTTGGCTTCAAACTGTCTTCTTATGCGCCTTTGCAGCTGCAGCACAACCGGACAGGTCGCATCCACAATCTCTATATGGTTTTGCTCGGCCTTTTTATAGGTCTCAGGCGGTTCACCGTGAGCTCTCAACAGCATGGTGACGTTGTGCAGCTGGTTCATCTCCTCATGGTTTAGCGTGATGAGTCCCATTCTGCGCAACCGTTCACATTCCATCCCGTTGTGCACGATATCGCCCAGGCAATAGAGCGTCTTGCCCGAGGAGAGTTCCTCCTCGGCCTTCTGAATGGCTGTCGTTACGCCAAAGCAGAATCCGCTTCCACTGTCAATTTCGACCTGCATTTTTATTTTTTTATGATATCAAAATATGTCTTGAGCAATTCACCTGCGGCGGCAAAGGAAGTCTGCTCCCCTTTCAGCACCTTTTCTTCACCCTCCGGCAGCATCGACTCGATGAGGGGATTCTGATAGAAGCTGTTCCGCAGTTGCTCGTTGATTGTTTCATACATCCAGTATTTACTCTGCTCATTGCGTCGGTAGTCGAAATAGCCGTTTGCTTTCACAAAGTCGAAATACTCATATACCATATCCCAGATTTCCTTGATACCGGTACCGTAGAAACCGCTATAGCACATCACTTTGGGCATCCACCCGCTCTCCGACTTGGGGAAGAAGTGCAGTGCATTACGGAAACTGGTAGCAGCCATGTGGCACTTGTCCACATTACTGCCGTCGCATTTGTTTATTACGATGCCGTCGCTTATCTCCATGATACCTCGTTTTATACCTTGGAGTTCATCTCCCGTGCCGGCAAGTTGTATCAGCAGGAAGAAGTCCACCATCGAGTGGCAGGCTGTCTCGCTCTGACCCACGCCCACTGTCTCGACAAATATCTTGTCGTAACCGGCAGCCTCACACAGAATGATTGTCTCACGTGTCTTGCGTGCCACGCCACCCAGACTGCCTGCAGTAGGACTGGGGCGTATGAAGGCCTCTGGTCTCACTGACAGTTTTTCCATTCGGGTCTTGTCGCCCAGGATACTCCCTTTCGACCTTTCTGAGCTCGGGTCGATAGCCAGCACGGCAAGTTTGCCTCCCTTCGTGTCGAGCACATGGCACCCGAAGGCATCGATAGAGGTACTCTTACCTGCTCCGGGCACGCCACTGATACCCACACGAATGGACCGTCCGCTGTAGGGCAGGCACTTTTCTATCACCTCCTGTGCCATGCTCTGGTGGGCAGCATTTACGCTTTCCACAAGCGTTACGGTTTGGCTGAGGATGGTGACATTCCCTTTCAACACCCCTTCCACCATTTCCGAAACGGAGTACTCTCTTCTTCTGAATTGCCTCCGCTTTAGGTAAGGATTTATGATGGAGGGCTGTGCCACACCTGAATTGACGGTCAGTCCTTTATATTGTTCATCGTTCTCTGGATGTTCCATATCTGTTATGTTGTGTCGGTTTTATTTCACATTTACTGTGATGATTGCTTTCGGCTGTACAGGGTCGTTGGTTATCATCAGGATGCGCGGTTTCTGTCTCGTCTCACGCAGGGTTTTCCTGTCGGCCGTAATTTTCAGTTTGACAGACTCTCCCGGCGGTACCTTAGCCGAACTGAGTTCCACCGACAGTCCGGGTGTGTACATCTGCAGCGAGTTGATTTCAAGGTCGGTACGGCCCACATTCTCAATGGTGACAACGCCTTTTTTCTTTTTCTTGCCGTCGAACGATCCAAGGTCTAGCACCGCATCCGAAATCTTCAGCTTAGGCGAGTAGGCCAACTGTCGTTCCGAGATATTCTTGGCAGCAGGCAGAAGGATGGAGCACACGTTGATTTCCTTGTCGGGACTGGTGCGGTCGCCGGGATTCTGCCCTAAGTAGACGGTAGTCTGTGTGAGACCATAGTCGTGCAGTTGTTTCGATTCCAGCGTGAACTGCACCACGCCGGGTTTCCCTGGCGGAATGGCCGACGGCGACACCTCAGCCTTGAGGTAGTCGGGCAGGTGCATCACAACCGGGCGAATAATATCACCCGTGGTATTGAGGATATGTATTTCCTGCATCGGTCGTTCTCCTTTGTTTACGTCGTCAAACTCCAGGTCGATTTTGTCGGCCTTGAGTTTTCCCAACATGAAATCATACTCCCCGCCATAATCGTGCACCTCTTCTACCACGACCCCTTTTATCGTGAGCGAGATGGGCAGTGAGGCACCCGAGGTATACACATCGATATACTTCTCGAAATGTCCCAGTTGGCGGGCATCGTAAGTGGCTGCCACCACGAAGGGTTTATTCTCCGTGATTGTGCCCCGCGGATATGACACGGTTGTACATCCGCAGCTTTTCTCCACCCCTTGTATGGTTACATTGCCTTTGCCCTCGTTCATCAGTTCAAACTGTGCCGTGACAGGCTTCATGTACAGAACCTGTCCGCAGTCAATCACCTGGTTGGAAACGGTGATTTGTTGTGCTGTGATGACAGCAGGCTGTAAGACAGCCAACCATCCGAGGAGGCATTTACCTAAATTTCCTTTTATATTATTATAATGTGTGCGTATCAATTTCATTTTCATATTACCTTACCACCAGTGTGAAGGCCGGCGCCGTGCCCACATATTCAGGAGCATAGGCGCATTGTGCCTTACAGGTGCCGGTTACATAGGTACCTACACGGTCAATGTAGTATTCAGTTTCTATCACATGTTTGCCTTTCGGCATTCGGTCGAAATAATAGCAGGTCTGGTTGTCCTGCGGTGCGCAGTAGTAGCCATGGGCATATCCGCTCAATTGATTGAGTGGTTCCATGCAGGCAGCCCTGCGGTCCACCACCTGCACGAAGTCGAGGTCGCGGTTGGCCGTCACGGTGATGCGCACTTTGATTTTCTTGCCCACCTCCAACTGTTCCGGTTTGTCTATCACTTCACGAGTGACGGTGATTTCAGAAGCCGCCGCCTCCACCTCGGTGCTTTTCTGCTCGAACTGTGCATAAAGAGCGCCCCACGACGTGCCGGTCGACGTCTTCTCTGCGGCGAAGGCCTGTTTTCCGTTGGCTTCGACGGATGTCTTCACATAGCCTATTCCCGATGTGCCTTGTTCGGTGGGTATGTATTTCCCATCGAGGGTGAACCGTGTAGGCTCGCCATTGTCCAGCGCCTTTAAGTTGCCGTCGAGGAAGGCATAGGCAGCATCCACTGTGTGAATGGGCGTCTTCCACATGACACCGCGTTTCTCGTGCAGCAGCCATCGTCTCATTTCCTCCACCGTCTGCGTGTCATCGGGTCTTACGGCCTTGAAGGCCTCGATGGCAGCCACTTCGGTGGGTATCTTATAGTCGCACCATGAATAGTAGGCACGCCTTGTGTCGAAGTATCTTCCAGCTTCTTCTGTCATCACGGAATACTGGCTGATGCTCTCCACGAATTCGTCGGCCAGTTTCTTCTCCTTATTGGCAGCGAAGATTACCGCTGTTGTAGCCTTTCCATAGATGGTGAGGTCGGTGGCCTTGTCACGGAGCAGGTCGATGAAGTATTTCTGAGCCTTTTGTACCGAGTCTGTCAGTTGCCGTCCGTCAAGTGCGAAGGTGTACATAATCTGAATAGCGGTCTCACTGGGCCGTACGACGATATCTTTGTTCTTCTTATGCTCTTCCTTCTTGGCCTTCATCTCTTTTACCAGATAATTTCCGAGGAAGCCGAAAGCCGAACTTACCATCGAGGCGGTGTTCTGCTGTTTGCCCACGAGGTGGTTGAGTCGCACAAGCGTCTGTGTGACCGATGTGGTCATATAGGGACTTCCCGTCATCCCCGGCCACCAGCTCCATGAGCCGTCGCCGTTCTGCAGTTTACGTATCTTGTATAGTTCCGACTGCAGTCGACTGTTGAGAAGACTTTCATCGAAGTAGAGAGCGAGGTCACGTCTCTGCGACGATTCACGTTCTGCAATTCTCACCCACGGTGTCTCTGAGAGCACCAAGTCTTTCAATTCCTGGTTTTTCTGAAGCGGGCTGTTGAGACTTGTCTCGTCGCCCACTTCTTTCTGCCAAGCCTGAATGTTCTCACGTATGGCGGGAGAGAGGCTCAGGAGGTGACGTCCGATGGTGTTTGCATAGAAAGCGGATGTCTGACTGATCACGTCGTCGCTCACAGGTGCGGCGAGGCTCGGCATGGTCTGCACGACGAGCCATGCGGGATTGTTGGTGTATTCCACCGTCAGTTTTCCGTCTTTGACACCTTCGTCAAAGAGTTTGTCGAGTTTAATGGCCATGCGTCCCGGTTCATGCTGTGTGAAGGGATAGGTGCGAATCACCATTTCATGGTCGGGCATAACGGGCAGATAGTGCTGTTCGCCATCCGAATAGCCTTTACCGCTTACTGTCACCCTGCACACATAGACGGAGATTTTCCCGTCGGGCTGCACGTCAAAGGTCACGCTTCCGCCCTGTTTGGGTGCCAGTTGGTAATCCTTGGTCTGTGTGTATACGGTCTTCTCGGTCTCAGGGTCGAGGAGTGTGAGGACGGCCTTTCCGCTGACACTTCTCTCGGTGTTGTTGAAGATGCGTGCAGAGATAGTAGCCTTGTCGTTTTCGCGCAGGAAGCGTGGCATATTCGGTTGCACCATGACATCCTTCTGTGCCACTGTTTCCGCGGTAATCCTCCCACTGTTCATCTCCTTGTCGGTGGCCAATGCCATCACCTTCCATGTGGTAACGCTCTCCGGGAGCGTGAACCTCATCACCACGTTACCCTTGCTGTCGGCAGTGAGGGCAGGCATGAAGAAGGCAGTCTCGTTGAGGTTCTCCCGCAGCGATACCGTTTCGTTCTTGGCGGCAGAAAGCTCAGCTTCATCTACGGCATCCGCTTCCGCAGCCGTTTCTTCTTCCTTAGCGTATCCCACAACAATTACTTCCTCTGACGCCTCTTTCATCATTGACGTATTGACAGGAGCTGATGCAACCGCGCCAAGGCGTCTCATGGGGCCTACACGGATTTCATCGTATTTCAGCACGGGGGAGCCGTATTGCACGAGGTAATACGAATCCATGGAGAACAGATTTGCAAGGAAGCTATTAAAAACAAGACTTGGTTCTTTAAGTTCCTCATAGAATTCGGACTCACTGAAACTGAAGCCGCTGTGCCTCATCATGCTCCAGTTCGTGGCAGGCAGGGGCAGATAAAAGACGGGGGCGAAATGCCAGTCGTGGCCATAGATTTGGTCGAGCGACTTGTCGTACATCGTAGCCATAACTTGGGCAGAGGCAGGACTGCCGTCAGGCCGTGTCACCTTCAGTGTCCATTGTTCCTTCTGTCCCGGCACCAGTTTGTCGCGGAATGTGGCCCATTCCATGTGCAGTTTGCGGTCGGGCAAGGGTCTGGACAGGGCGACCTCATGGGTATAGGTCCTTCCGTTCTTCACCCAGGCATAAGTTACAAGGATACCGTTTCCGTAGCTCTCGTCATAGTTGAACGCTCTGGTGAAGATACTGTTGTTCAATTCCAGGCAACCCGACTCCAGCACGTTATGTCCGCTTATGACGTTGTAAAGCACATGCGTGTCAGGGTCGGAGCTGCCAATCTGCACAACGACCGGACTGCCGTCGGAGGGGAACGCCTTGTCGGTGGCATAGAACCAGTCGGATGTCTTCTCACAGGGCACCTTGTCATCGAGGCTGAACATGACGAAATCGCAACGTACGGTATCTTGGCCGCAGACAGCGGTGAGTCGATGTTTGCCAGAGCCGAGTGCCTTGGTGTCGAAGCCCACGGGCATTTCCATATTGGTACGTGCCGTATAGGTATGGGTTGCATCGTCCACATAATAGGTCACTTCCGCATCCAGGTCGGCACCTGCCATGTTCTTATAGTCGAAACGTAAGGTTTTCAGACTGTCACGTTCTATTTTTGACGGCATGTTACAAGCCAGCACGGTGGCGCGAGAACCGAGAGGAAGCGTGATTTCGGCAGCGTGCGACTCTCCGCCGTTGTCAGTCACATCAGCCACAGCCGTAATGTTGTAGAACGCATAACTCTTTGATGCGCCGTCAGGCAGCAGCATGGGCATTGCGACATCGAAAGCGCCCTCGCTGTCGGTAGTTGTCTCACCCTCAAGCAGCGTTTCGCCCGAGTTGCCCCGGTATCCCCACCACCAGGCATTTCGTCTTTTGACGGTGTATTTCACCTTTGCACCCTGCACGGGCACTCCGCTGTAGGTCGTGGCATGTCCTTTCACCGTTACGGTGTCGCCTGCCTTGTAGGCTTCATGTATTTCGGGGAAAGTCACCTCATAGGTAGGCCGTTTGTACTGTTCCACCCTGAATGTCGTGTGTCCGTTCGAGGCAGAGAGGGAGAACACGCCGGTGAGTCCGTTTTCGGGGAGGTCGAATTCCACACTACCCTTTCCGAAGGCATCGGTCGTAGTGTTTTTCTTTTCCACCACCTTGCCATTGGCGTCTCTCAGTTCCACATTTATCTGGGTTTCCTTGGCCACGGTGGTCAGGTTGCCGTCATGTCGGTAGGTGATGATGCCCACCTGCACCTTCTGTCCGGGTCGGTAGATAGACCGGTCGGTATAGACTTCCACCACATCGTGCGGGCGTTGGTTGCTGTTACTTTGGAAGTAGCCGTAGAGATTCTCTTCGGGGCAGTATTTGTCATCCTCCGTATAGGCGAACACTCTCTGCACGCGTTCCGTCAAATTGTTAATCACGAACAAGGCCTCGCCATTCTCATCACAATTCAGGTTGTAGGTCTCGGTCTTGTTCTCGCCATTTTTCTTGCTGTCGTAAGTCTGGATACGAAGTTTCGCCCCGGCAAGAGGTTGTCCTGTGGTGGCACTCACCACGGCGTAACGTGTGGTGTTCTGCGGCAGTCCGAGGGCTATTACCTGCACATCGCTCACGTAATAGAGAGCCCTCGACACGGGGATTTTCTTGTTGTTGGTAGAAAGCTCTACGAGATACATGCCCACGGGCAGTCCGGGCAGCTCCAGGCTGTCTTTCTTACTCTCGTATGCCGGCAATCCTTTGTATTGCCGTGTCAGCACCCACTGTTTGTCGGTCATGGCTCCTTTCAGCAAGGCAAGGTCTTCTTTCTTATTCAGGTTATAGTCTCTGCTTGCATCGAGTGAGAGTCGTGTCACAGTCATTGTCACCTCCTCAATGTTGCGCACGTTGAAGTCTTTCACAAGGCGTGGCTGTGAAGGCACATTGAATCTGCTGCCCATGCTGACACTGAAGAAGGGCTGTGTGAGTCTATTCTTCTCATTTCGCAAGATATTGATTCTGGGCCAATTTCTCCACTTGTCCACAGCATAGTCGATAAACTTGACTCTTTCCTCCAATGTCACAGAACTCTGACCTTCCAGCACATTGTAGCGCAGCACAGCCAGTTCGCCGCCCACCTTAGTGTCGCCATAGAGGGTGATGAGGGAATCTATCACAGGCAGTCGTTCCGACCATAACAGGTATTTGTCGTCCATATCCCGTCCGGCACGCACCAACTCACAGGCGGTGAGGCAAGCTGCCGTCTTGCAAGACGTATTGCTATAGTATTTGTGGAGGATGGAATATTTCTTGGCCTGATAGCCAATCACGCTGAGGAGGTCGTTGTTGAACCACTTCCCATCGTAGCCGTTCTCTATGATTTCCTTATATTCCGACACCTTGTGCTTAGCCAGGAGGTCGGGGTTTGCAAGAGCCGCCACAAAGCAAGAATCGGCCATATTGCTTTTACCCAACTGGTGATTTTCTCTGTACACACTACCCAGAACGGTGTTCCACACGGCAGCAAGCACAGGATCTTTCTCACGAGCCTCCTGCTCCATTTTCTCCAACTTTTCCACTTCGCTGTAAATGGTATCAGGAGTGATCACACATGACACCTGGATGTGTCGGAGTGAAGCTTTCAGCAGATGCCCATATTGCTTTTCTACCCGAGCCTTCTCGATGATGAGGTCGAGTTTTTCCAGTTCATTCCGGGGAAGGTCTTTTCCTCTTGCCTCTTCCACCTGATTCCAGAGCGACTTGTACGTCTGTGCTCCGCCTTTGATTGGAAGGAGGCAAATAATGGTCAAAATGTAAGAAAAGAGCTTCATTTTGTAAGAATTTAAAAACACTTAGACTGCAAAGATAACTTTTTTTTATGATTCCTCAAATATCTTTTCCCCATTTTTAGATGTTTATATGCGTATACGCGATGAATTTGCATAAATTAACATTTTTACACATCAAGAAGAAAAGATTCTGAAAATACAGAATTTATTTTACAATATTAGGATACAATATTGTTTGCACGGCACCCCTTACCCCTAAATAGGTTACAAAGGCGAACCACAGTGCATGATTTCCCCATGACTTCGGCAAAGAGAAGAACAGTACGAAAAATACGATGGTGGCGACGGCTGAAGACAGCAGCATTCCCTTGGTCGCGGTAAGTCCTATAAACACCCCATCCCATACGAATGCTGCCATGCCCACCACAGGCACTGCCAATGCCCAGACGAGGTAAGTCATTGAGGTTTCCGAGACTTGCACATCATCTGTCAGCAAATTAAGAAAATGTTGACCACCAATGAGATAAATCAACACAAAAACAATCATGAGAAGCATACCCCAGCCAAACAGGTGGCGCACCGTATCGTGAAGAGCCTTTCTGTCGGCTGCCCCATAATACTTGCCGCACATCGCTTCACCGGCAAAGGCAAACCCGTCCATAAAGAAGGAGAAGAGGATGTACAGTTGTGTGAGCAGCGTATTCACCGCCAGGATTAAGTTTCCTTGTCTGGCACCAGCCGAGAGGAAGAAGAAGTTGACAGAGACGAGACAAAGGGTGCGGAAGAATATATCCGTATTGACTTTGAAAAAACGGGACATTTCTGAAAAGTTGAAAAGGTTTTTCCATTTTACGAACTTTTTCCACTTCCCGAAATGTTTGTATAAGAGTCCGGCAGCAGCCGCCAAGCCGGCATATTGCGCGAGCACTGTGCCTGCCGCCACCCCCTTCACCTGCCAATGGAAGACAAAGACAAAGAGCAGGCTGGCAGCTATGTTGAAGAGATTTTGAAAGACAGCCACTACCATGGGCAGGCGTGTGTTCTGCATGCCCACGAACCATCCTGAGATACTGGACAGCACGAGTGTGGCAGGTGCGCCCCACACACAGATGTGGTAATATTGGGTTGCCAGCAGCAGGGTATCGGGTTCAGGGCCTACGAGTGCGAAAGCGAGCCACCTGATGGGTTGCTGTCCCAAAAGGATAAGGAGTGCGATGCCCAGTGCCACGCACACGGAACGCATCAGCGAGTCGACCACACGTGGCGGGTCTCTCCTGCCCAAGGCCTGCGAAGTGAGTCCGCTGGTGCCCATGCGCAGGAAGCCGAAAAGCCAGTACAAGATGTTGAACACCATGGAGCCTACGGCAATTGCGCCGATATAGGCAGCATCGCCGATGTGACCAACGATGGCCACATCGACGAGTCCCAGCAGCGGCACCGTGATGTTCGATATGATAGAGGGTATGGCCAGCCGCAGTATTTGCCTATTGCGGAAGTCCATCAATAGTTAGCCAGGCGGAACACCTCTTCCATGTCGCTCGTTTCGAGCACGCGGATGTTACCCAGTTTCAGTTTGCCGTCACGACTGGCCTTGCGTGCCAGTTCGGCTATTTCCTCCTCTGTGAGGGTACGCCCTATCAGTTGTGAAATGCCCACTGGCATGCCGATGGCACGATAGAAATTCTCTACGGCCTCGATGCCTTTAAGTGCCGTGCGCTTCGGGTCGGTGAAATCATTGTCCACCCCCATCACGTTGACGGCGAAGCGCGCAAAGCGAGCCTCATGGCCGGGCAGCACATAACGTGCCCAACTGCCCCATAGTGCTGCGAGTCCGGCGCCGTGTGTCACGTCGAACATGGCGCTCAGTTCATGCTCCAACTTATGCGTGGCGAAATCCTTGCAGGAGCCGCACTCTGTCAGGTCGTTGTGTGACAGGCTTCCCGCCCACATGATTTGGGCACGTGCACGATAGTCTTCCGGGTTGTGCAGCACATCAAACACACAGTCTTTCACCGTACGCATCAGCGCTTCGGCAATGCCGTCGGTGAGTGTCATGTCGTCATGCACGGTAAAATAACGTTCCATCGTGTGCATCATGATATCGGTGGCGCCGGCTGCAGTTTGGTAGGGCGGCAGGGTGAAGGTGCGCTCCGGATTCATAATGCAGAACTTGTTGCGGCAGAGGTTGCTGTTGAAACCCAGTTTCAGTCCTGTTTCCTCGTTGGAGATGACACAGCTGTTGCTCATCTCACTGCCTGCTGCAGGGATTGTAAGTACGGAGCCGATGGGGAGGCAGGCCTTGGGCGTGTCTTTGCCAAGCCAGAAGTCCCACACGTCGCCCTCATAGGGCACGCCATATCCGATGGCCTTTGCCGAGTCGATTACGCTACCTCCACCCACCGCAAGGATGAAGTCTACCTGCTCCTTTCGGCACAGTTGGATACCTTCTCTCACCAGCGAGAGCCTCGGATTGGGCACCACGCCGCCAAGGGTCACAAAAGGAATGCCAGCCTCTTTCAGCAAGCCCTCCATCTTGTCGAGCAGTCCCGAACGCTTTGCACTCTTTCCTCCGTAGTGTATAAGCACTTTCTTGCCGTTGTATCGTTGTACAAGGGAGGCCACTTGCTCCTCCGACTGCCGTCCGAAGACAATCTCGGTAGGCGCATAGAAATTAAAGTCTTTCATGCTGTTATTCTGTTGTATTGGTTAGTGATGGTCACAGGCGGGCCACGAAACCCACTTGTCACTGTTTCAAAGTTCTGATTGCAAAAATAGGCAAAAAAAAACATTAGCCAATATCTTTTCCGAAAAAGCATGTGAAATCGCATACAAAACGGGGCACATTTTTTTGTTTCTCAATTATTTTTTCTATCTTCGCACCGTAAAAACACCCCTTAACCCATCCGATATGATACAAGTAGGCGATAAGGTTCCAGAAATTCTGGGGCGAGATGAAAATGGCCGGGAGATACGTCTGAGCGACTTTGCCGGCAAGAAGTTGGTGTTGTATTTCTATCCCAAGGACTCCACTCCAGGCTGCACCAACGAAGCATGCAACCTGCGTGACAATCACGACACGCTGCAGGAGCAAGGATTTGCCGTGATTGGAGTGAGCGTGGACAGCGAGAAATCGCACCAACGTTTCAAAGAGAAGCATGGTCTTCCCTTCCCGCTCATCTCCGACACAGAGAAGCAGTTGGTGCAACAATTTGGCGTGTGGGGAGAGAAGAAGATGGCAGGCCGCACCTATTTCGGCACCTACCGCACCACATTCATCATTGCCGAAGACGGCACTGTGGAACGCATCATAGGGCCGAAGGAGGTAAAGGTTAAAGACCATGCCGCTCAGATTCTCCATCCATGATTTGGCAAAAAGAATTTGCGCTACGGCCACGGCCCAGGGGTTTCCACCTCATCACCAGTGAGATAGCCGACCATTTGCATGGTCTGCCGGCCACTGGTGTGCTCCATCTCTTTGTGAAGCACACCAGTTGTGCCCTGAGCATCTGCGAGAATGCCGACCCCGACGTGCGCACCGACCTGGCGGCCATATTCGACCGGCTTGTGCCGCAAGACGCGCCCTATTACACCCACGTATTAGAAGGCAGCGACGACATGCCCAGCCATGCCAAGGAGGTGATTACCGGGGTGAGCGTCACCATCCCCATCACCCGCCACAGGCTCAATCTCGGCACATGGCAAGGCGTCTATCTTTGTGAGTTTCGCGATGTCGGCGGCAGCCGTCGCATTGTGGCCACTGTGATAGGAGAATGACGCAGAGTCTATCTTCCAACATCAATCCAAAAGACATAAAACCTTTCAGCAACATGAAAATACTATGATTAACAAGCAACTACTACAACCAGAGAGTATCGTCGTGATAGGAGGCTCCAACAATGTGCACAAGCCAGGCGGTGCCGTGGTGCGCAATCTACTCAGCGGAGGCTATACAGGCACCCTCCGTGTGGTGAATCCGAAAGAAGATGAGGTACAGGGCATCAAGGTGTTTAACGATGTCAAGGACCTTCCACCCACCGACCTTGCCATACTTGTCATACCGGCACGCATGTGTCCTGACTCCGTAGAATTCCTCGCCGCAGAGAAGCAGGTGCGGGCCTTCATCATTATCTCGGCCGGATTCGGCGAAGAAACCGCCGCAGGAGCCGTCTTGGAGCAGCGCATACTCGACACCTGTGAGCGTTACGGAGCCGCGCTGATAGGTCCCAATTGCATCGGTCTGCTCAATGCCTATCACCACAGCGTGTTCACCAAGCCCATACCCAATCTGAACCCCAAGGGCGTGGACTTCATATCGGGTAGCGGTGCCACTGCCGTGTTCATCCTCGAGTCGGCTGTCATCAAGGGATTGCAGTTCAACTCCGTCTGGAGTATCGGAAACGGCAAGCAGATAGGCATAGAAGATGTGCTGCAATATATGGACGAGAATTTCAAGCCCAGCCGCGACTCCCAGGTCAAACTGCTCTACATAGAAAACATCTCCAACCCCGACAAGTTGCTGTTCCATGCCAGTTCGCTCATCCGCAAGGGCTGCCGCATAGCCGCCATCAAGGCGGGCAGCAGCGAGAGCGGCAGCAGAGCCGCCTCGTCGCACACCGGAGCCATTGCCAGCAGCGATTCCGCCGTAGAAGCCTTGTTCCGCAAGGCAGGCATTGTGCGTTGTTTCTCCCGCGAGGAGCTTACCACGGTGGGGTGCATATTCACGCTGCCCCCCATCACGGGCAAGAACTTTGCCATTGTCACCCATGCCGGCGGTCCCGGTGTGATGCTCACCGATGCCCTGAGCAAAGGCGGCCTTAACATCCCGCCGCTTGAGGGTCCCATTGCCGACGAATTGAAGTCGAAGCTCTTTCCCGGTGCCTCCGCCGCCAACCCCATCGACATTCTTGCCACCGGCACGCCCGAACATCTTGGTATTGCCATTGACTACTGTGAGAACCGTTTCGACAACATCGATGCCATTATGGTAATCTTCGGCACCCCCGGCTTGGTGCAGTTGTACGAGACCTACGACGTGCTGCACAAGAAGATACAAGAATGCAAGAAGCCGGTATTCCCCATCCTGCCCAGTCTGCACACCGCAGGTCCCGAGGTGGAAGACTTCCTCAGCAAGGGTCATGTCAACTTCAGCGACGAGGTGGTGCTTGCCACCGCCCTCACGCAGATTATGCAGACCCCGGCACCAGCCCCTCCTGAGATTGAGCTGTTCGGCGTCGACGTGCCCCGCATCCGTGAAATCATCTCCGGCATTGAGGGCAACGGCTACATCCCGCCGCACCTTGTGCATGCCCTGCTACAGTGTGCCGGTATCCCCCTCGTACCAGAGTTTGTGAGCGCAGACGAGGAAGAACTCGTGGCATTTGCCGACCGCATCGGCTACCCCGTGGTGACCAAGGTGGTGGGACCGATACACAAGAGCGACGTGGGCGGTGTGGCGCTCGACGTGCGCACGCCAGAGCACCTGCGGCTTGAATTTGCCCGCATGATGGCCATTCCCAATGCCAAGGCGGTGATGGTACAGAAGATGCTCAAGGGCACAGAGCTGTTTGTCGGAGCCAAGTACGAGCCCCGTTTCGGGCATACCGTGCTCTGCGGTCTGGGCGGCATTTTTGTAGAAGTGCTGAAGGATGTGTCGAGTGGTTTGGCGCCCCTCTCCTATGGCGAGGCCTACTCCATGATTCACTCACTGCGCGGCTATAAAATCATTGAGGGCACACGCGGCCAGAAGGGTATCAACAAGAAGAAGTTTGCCGAGGTCATCGTGCGTCTTTCCACCCTGCTGCGTTTCGCCACCGAGATAAAAGAGATGGACATCAATCCGCTCTTGGCCGACGAGGAGACGGTGACGGCAGTCGATGCCCGTATATTGATAGAGAAATAGAGCGGTCTGGGCGGCATGGAGGACATGCCGCACATACCCTATTGATGTTTCTTCACCAGTTTGTTGATGGCCTTGTCGAGCGACTCGGAAGGTTCTATGATATTATAGTCTTCCCAGAATTCCGGGTCACGGAAATAGTCCACCTTGTCGTAGAAGGCATCTTTCGAATCGAAGGAGATTCTCCCCGAAATAGGCTTCGGGTTGTCTTCATCGCGGTCGGTCACAACCATTTCGCAGAAAGCGGTAAAGGATGTCGAGAAGAATTTCCGTTTCCAGTCGCAGTTGAAACGGAACGTGTTGCGTATATAGCTGATGGTAGTGAGTCCGTCCTCATATTTATAGTCGATGTAGCACGACATCTCCTTCGGTTTGAATCTCACGCCGTTGGGTTTCCTCACCAGCATGAAACGTGTGGCCTTGGCCTTGTCTTCCATGTCAAGTTCCAGTTCTACCCTTGTGAAAGCCAGCGTCTCACGGTCTATGTACAGTTTGCCGTAGAAGAGTGCGTACGGAAGCACGGTGGCGGGAGCGATCTGCACCACATATTGCAGCCGGTCGTCGATGGTGGCCATCGGCAACAGGCTGAAAGCGTAATTGGCCAAATCTTCCGGGTTGAGGAGAAAGTCAAGGTTTTTCACCACATCGAGCTGTATAGGCTGCACGGGGCCACCCATCACTTTCACCGTGAGGGTGTCACTTTGCTTCGGACTGAGCAGTCGCCGACCTTTGATGATAGCGACCCTGTCTCTCACATTTGTTTTGTTGTAGGCCGTCTTGTACATATCCACCACCCCTTCAGCCACATAGACAAAATGGTTGCGCTTCATGGCCGTCTCTCGGTAGAAGCAGTTGTAAAGTTGCGGCACTTTACTATAGTTGTCGGGAATCTTCGAAATGGCGATATTCACCAAGTCACGTGGATTTTCCGTCCACACCACCAGTTCTGTCAAGTCGATGGATATTGGCTGCAGTGCAATGGCAAGGTTTTCGTGGTTGGCACCGAGCTTCACTTTTTTCGTTTTATATCCCAAGTGGGAGACATCTATGGCATCAGGCACTTTGTCCACCTTAAGGGTGAAGAATCCGTCATCGTTGGTGACGACCGACACGCTGGTCTTCGGCACCGATACGCTGGCCTGTGTCACCCTGTTGCCGGTTTCCGCATTCTTCACGATGCCGCTTATCATTACTTTTTGTGCCTTAACGGGAAAAACCGCCATGGCAACCCAAAGTATGAGGATTAGTTTTGCGATTGGTTTCATGTCATGCGAATTTAGATGCACCTCACACGACTGCACATTTCCATCCACTACCTGCGGCTTTCGCACAGTCGGTCTTACATGGGCAAATATACAAAAAAAAAGGACACCACATTGTATTTCTGTGAAAAAAAAGCAGATTGTCAACAATTATGTGAAAAAAAAGCCTTTGAAGCAATTTTTCGGTAAAAGCACCACCGCAATACGGGTATTTTCGTTATCTTTGCAGGAAAGGGAGCCCATAAGATTACGCCATGACCAAATTTTTCACCTGCCTACTGACGGTTTTGCTCTTTGCGACGGATGCCGCGGGAGAAGGACTTCGCCTGTATCCGGACAACAGCCAACCTACAGGGGCACATGTGACCGTGGTGCCGGGCGTGAGCCAAGCACTGGCCGTGCAGCGGCAGGCTCAGCTCGACGATGTGCACTACACGCTCCACTTCCGCCTGCCCTCGGAAAAGTCGGTGCCCGTGACGGGCTCGGCAGAGATTTCCTTCGTGTGGAAAGGCAAAGACGACCTGCAACTTGATTTTCAAGGACAGTTGGAGGACAATGCCATTGAGGTGAACGGCAAGAAACGAACGGCCGACTACCGTGATGAGCACATCGTGGTGAGCCGCACGCTGCTCAAGAAAGGCAAGAGGAACCGCCTGCACATGCACTTCGTGAGCGGCGACAAGGCGCTGAACCGTAATGATGATTACCTCTACACGCTCTTTGTGCCCGACCACGCCCGGTCGGTGTTCCCGTGCTTCGACCAGCCCGACATCAAGGCCCGCTTTTCGCTCACCCTCACCCTGCCTGCAGAATGGACCGCCCTAAGCAACGCCGATGCAGAGAGCCTCGCGAAGACAGACACGGAGACCCAGCAGATGGTCTTCCGCCCTTCCGACCCGCTCCCCACCTACCTCTTTTCGTTCACCGCAGGACGCTTTGCCACCAAGACTGTGGAGCGCGACGGGCGCCGGCTTACAGCCCTATACCGTGAGAAAGACCCGCAGAAGGTGGCACAATTAGACACTGTTTTCGACCAGATTGCCCTGTCATTGCGGTGGCTCGAAGACTATACAGGCATCTCGCAGCCCTTCCAGAAATACGGCATAGTCATATTGCCCGGCTACCAGTTTGGCGGCATGGAGCATCCCGGTTGCATACAACTGCGCGACCGGACCGTGTTCCTTGGAGAGCACCCCACCCTCGACGAGGAGCTGAACCGTCTCAACCTGCTGGCCCATGAGACCTCCCACCTCTGGTTCGGCGACCTTGTCACCATGCGCTGGTTCAACGATGTATGGACCAAGGAAGTGTTCGCCAATTTCATGGCCGACAAGATAGCCCGTGAGCAGTTTCCCGACATCAACCACGACCTCAACTTTATCAAGACACACTACAGGCCGGCACTTGAAACCGACCGTACCGACGGCACCCATCCCATACAACAACCGCTCGACAACCTGCAGGATGCCGGCCAACTCTACGGCAACATCATCTACCACAAGGCACCCATCATGATGCGCCAGTTGGAGGAACGAATGGGGACCTCGGCCTTCAGGAAGGCGCTGCAGACGTATCTGCACACATATGCATACAGCAACGCCACATGGGACGACCTTATCGACATATTCGACAGAGAGAACCCCACTGCTTCCATAAGAGACTTCGATACACAATGGGTGAAGGAAAAAGGACTCAAGCCCGTGCCTATCATCTCTCAGGATACGGACATCGCCCCCTTTGCCTATGGTCACTATGAGCTGTCGGCCTCTCAACTGCAATGGTACACACAGCACTGGCATCAACTGCCTGAGACCAAGCGCTATGCCGCCACGCTGTATCTCTATGAAAGTTGGCTGGACCACAAATTGAGCCGCGAAGAAGCCTTTGAGACCCTTCTCCATGGTCTGCAGGGTCAAGAAAATGCCCTCGTGGCCTCCACCTGCAGCAGTATGCTGCTCGACATCATCGGTGAGACCGAAGGAGAAAGCCGTGCCTTCATGGAAAGCCGTCTCTACCGTACAGGATGCGAGACCGACCGTCCCGCACTGCGCCGTCAAGTGCTGCAAGGTCTCAGCCGCACGGCCACTTCCCCGCAGATGGCCGACAGCCTGTACCACATCTGGCGAGACCAAAGCGAGCCACTGTTCAGTGAAGTCGACTATATGCGCATGTCGTACCAACTCGCCATCCTCAAGCCAGAGCTTTGGCAGCAGATCCTTGACACGCAGCGCAGCCGCATGAGCGATGCCGACCTGCTGCGTGAATTCGACTTCGTGAGCCGCGGCTGCACCCCTGACACGACGATACAGCAAGCCCTCTTCGACTCCCTCCTGCAGAAGGAGAACCGCTCCGTGGAGCCCCATGCCGCCGCACTTCTTTCGTTGCTCAACCACCCGCTGCGCGAGCCGATGAGCAACCGCTATATCCTACCCGCCCTCGAAGCCCTCGAAGAAGTGCAGCGCACGGGCGACATTTTCTTTCCTCTTAATTGGTGCCAGTCGCTCCTCTCAGGTCACCACAGCCCCGAGGCACGCAAGCTGGTGGAGCAGTTTGTGGCTGCCCACACCCAAATGCTGCAACCGCTGCTCAACAAGCTACGCCAAGCCTCGTTTCGCTTGAGAAACACCTGGGAATAGTCTGAAAAACCATCCATAGGCCTCTATACCTCATCCACCATTTTCATTTTATATAATTTTTATAATTCACTTATTTTCAATAGATTAACAAGAAATCAAAGAGCACTAAAATCCACTTTTCAGTTAATTACGGGAAAGCGTCACCACATTTCTTTATATTTTTGCCTTGTAAAGACCTAAATCCATAAATTGCACCTATTATTCTGATTTAAACATAAAACACATGAAAAAAACAAGGTTACTCTTTCTGTTGTCGGCATTCATCATGTCGATAACAGCCTTTGCCCAATCAACGGGCACTGTGACTGACGAGACGGGAGAGCCCATTATTGGAGCTTCCGTCATCGAGAGCGGAAACGCGAAGAACGGTACCGTCACCGACCTCGACGGACATTTCTCGCTCGATGTCGCCGACGGCAAAATCCTCATCATCTCCTACATTGGATATGAGACACAGGAAGTGCCCGCCAGGAAGAACATGAATATCGTGTTGAAAGAAGACCAGCAGACACTGAACGACGTGGTGGTCATCGGCTACGGCGTGCAAAAGAAGAGCGTGGTGACCGCCTCTATCGCCAAAGTGTCGGCCGAAGACTTGGAAGGCAAGACACCCGTGCGTGTGGACAACGCGTTGAAGGGTCTGGCAGCCGGTGTGAACGTGACCTCCAGTTCCGGTCAGCCTGGTGCAGCTCCTAAGGTGCGCATCCGTGGTGCCGGTACCATCAACTATAGCGACCCCCTCTACATTGTCGACGGCATGCCGATGGGACAGGGCGGTATCGACTACCTGAACCCCAACGACATTGAGTCGATAGAGGTGCTGAAGGATGCTGCTTCCGGTGCCATCTATGGTGCACGTGCCGCCAATGGTGTGATTCTCGTCACCACCAAGAAGGGAAAGAAGGGCAAGGCCAACATAAGCTACAACTTCTCACAGGGTTGGCAGAGTGCATGGCGCAAGAGAGACGTGACGAGTGCCACCGACTACGCTATCCTCCAGAACGAGCTGTACACCAACGGCGGTGCAGCCCCGCTTTATGCAGACCCCTACAACCTGGTTGACGCCAACGGCGATCCCATCAACGGATTCGGTACCGACTGGCAAGACCTCGTGTTTAACGACGATGCTCCCGTACAGAACCATGACGTTAGCATCAGCGGCGCTACCGACCGCGTCAACTACTTCCTTTCCTTGAGCTACTACTCGCAAGAAGGTATCATCGGCGGTAACTACGACAAATCAAACTATGAGCGTATGTCGCTCCGTTCGAACAATATATATAATGTGTTCGACGTATCGAACGAGCGCAGCTACGCGAACAAACTCGACGTTACGGTGAACCTGTCGTACTCACGCATCAAGTCGACCGGCATCGGCGAGAATTCCGAGTATGGTTCCATCTTAGGTTCTGCACTCTACATGTCACCTCTGCTGCCTGTCACCCTGAAAGGCGACATTGCCCAACGTCAGATAGACAACTACAGCAGCTACGACCTGCTTCGCGACAGCAACGGCGACCCGTACACCATCCCCAACTACATCGGTTCGTATCAGGAGATGAACAACCCTATAGCCATGCTCCAAGTACCTTCCTCAAAGAACTGGACGCACAAGTTCGTGCCACAGTTTGTCATCGACCTGCAGTTGTGGGACAACCTGAAGTACCACTTCAATTACAGTGCCGACCTTGCCTTCTGGGGCTATGACGGTGCCGACACCTCGCTCTACTACCTTTCCGGCAACAACAAGATAGAGCACACAAGTGCATATTCAGGTAAATACCAGAGTACCACATGGCAGCTTGAGAACACCCTTACCTACGACAAGACCTTCGGCGACCACAGCTTCGCAGTGGTGCTCGGTCAGTCGGCCATGAAGAGCAAGGGCGACTATCTGTCAGGCAGCCGCTGGAACCTGGTGAATCCCGAGAAGCCCTCCATCGACTACTCTACCGGCGACGTGGTAGACGGCATTGCTCAGTTTGGCGTGTCAGGCTCTCCCTGGGCCGAGCACACACTGAGCTCCCTCTTCGCCCGTTTGAGCTACAACTACGCTGAGCGCTACATGCTGCAGGCCACCGTACGCCGTGACGGTTCAAGCCGCTTCGGTACCAACAACCGCTATGCCACCTTCCCCTCCATCTCTTTAGGTTGGAACCTCCGCAACGAGACTTTCATGGAAGGCAAAGCCGACTGGCTGTCCACCGCCAAGGTGCGTGCCAGTTGGGGTAAGAACGGTAACGAGGAAATCGGTGACTTCCGCTACACCGTGAACACCTCTATGGGCAACAACGTGCTGTTTGGCAAGGATGCCACGAAATTTATCGGTTCGAAGGCCAACGGCCTTGCCAATCCCGACCTGAAGTGGGAAGAGAGCGAGCAGACCGACATCGGTATCGACCTCGGCTTCCTGGACAATGCCGTGACCTTCACTGTCGACTACTACAAGAAGAAGACCAACGGCATGCTGCTCACCCAGCCCATCCCGAGCTATGTGGGTGAGACGAAGCCTATCGGCAACGTCGGCGACATGGAAAACTCTGGTGTGGAGTTCGAACTTGGCTATAAGTTCCATATTGCCGATGCACGCTTCGCCATCAAGGGCAACGCCACCTATCTGCACAACGAGCTGAAGAACCTGGGTAACGACACCGGCTATCTCGACCTTGACGGCATTCAGGGTATCAGCGGCGGCGGCACACGCGCCATGAACGGCGAGCCCTTCCCGTACTTCTTCGGCTACAAGACCGACGGTATCTTCCAGACATGGGATGAGGTGAACGCCTACACCAACAACAACGGCGGCCTCATCCAGCCCGATGCACGTCCCGGTTTCGTACGCTTCGTGGATGTGAACGGCGACGGTGAGATTACCCCCGAGGACCGCACCAACATCGGTAACGGCACGCCCTCCTGGACCTTCGGTCTCAATTTCAATGCCGAATGGAAAGGCTTCGACTTCAACATCTTCCTGCAGGGTGTGAGCGGTGCCGACGTGCTCGACGGTACCTACCGCAGCGATGTCTACTCCGGCAACTTCCCCACCTGGATGCTCGACCGCTGGACAGGTCCCGGCACCTCGAACAAATATCCTATGCTGCGACTGGGCGACGATGTAAACTGGCGCATGAGCGACCTCTACATCCACGACGCCTCCTACTGCCGCATCAAGAACATCTCGCTGGGCTACACAGTTCCGCAGAATCTCACACGCACCTTCTATGTGGACCGTCTCCGCATCTTCTTGATGGCAGAGAATCTGGTTACCTGGACCAAGTACTGGGGCTTTGATCCTGAAATCTCATCAGGCGGCACCTCTCTCGGCATTGACCGTGGTATCTATCCGCAGGCACGCACCTACACCGTCGGATTCAACATCACCTTCTAAGGAAAGTCCCTATCATACCGTATGAAACAAACGAAACAATTTATCGACAATATGAAAGCAAATAAATATATCGCCATTTGTCTGGTAGCTGCCGGAGCCCTGCTCACCACAAGCTGCAGCGAAGACTTCCTTGACGTGACCAACCCTGGCGGTGAGCCCCTTGAGGAATACTACGTCAACGACGCACACATACAAGAGGCACTCTATGCCGCCTATGACCCCATCCACTGGCCCGACTGGGGACTGGGACAGTACAATGCCCTCAACATTGACGCAGAGATTCTGAGCGACAACGTGTTCGTGGGTGGTGCCAACCGTGGTGACATGCAGAACTGGCACATGCTCGCCAACTTTGAGGCCGACGCGAACAACACCCTCAGTTCGCTCTGGACAGTGGACTACTCGGGTGTGAAACGCTGCAACGACCTGCTCAAATATCTCGACTGGGCCGACCTTACCGCCAGCAACCGTGCCAGCTATGAGGCTCAGGCTCGTCTGCTCCGCGTGTACTACTACAACAACCTGTGGCACTACTTCGGCAACATCCCCTTCTACCTTGAAAACCTCTCATCTCCCTACACCACCAAGCAGTACAAAGCCGACGAGGTGTACAACGAGCTTATCAGAGAACTCGAGGAAGTAATTGAAATGAAATCGCTTCCCATGAAATGGGATGATGCCAACTGCGGCCGCGTTTCTCAGGCCATGGCCTATATGATGTTCGCCGAGATGGTAATGTACCAGAACGATGCATCCCGCTATTCAAAGGCTTTGGGATTCATGCAGGAGCTCATCAGCGGCAGCGACTATAAGCTGAACCCGGATTTCGCCAACATCTGGAAGACAGAGGGCGAATGGTGCTCAGAATCGATTTGGGAGATCAACTATGAGGATGCCAATAACGACCGCGGCTGGAGCAGCCCCTTGGCTACCGGCGGCACGGTACTGCCTACGCTGATAGGTCCCAACGGTTTCCATTATCTGAATGAGTTCGGTTTCGACGGCGACGGTTGGGGATTCATGCCCATCTGTGTGGAGACCTTCAACATGTACGATCCTGCCGACAAGCGTCGTGATGCCACATGTCTCGACGTGCGCGGCACCACCTACACCGACCGCTACGAAGACACCCATATCTGGCTGAACAAATACTTCCCGCGCAATGCCAACAATGCCGATGCCGGTTTCGACAGCAACCTCAACTACGACAACAACCTGCGCGTGTACCGCTATGCCGAGACTCTGCTCAACGCAGCCGAGCTGGTGCTTGCCACCGGCGGCAACAATGCCACCGCAGCACAGTATGTGAACGAGGTGCGCACCCGTGCCGGTCTGAACACCCTTTCTACGGTCACCCTCGACGACATCATCCAGGAGCGCCGCCTCGAATTCGTGGGCGAAGGAAAACGCTACTGGGACCTCGTGCGCACAGGCAAGGCCGCTACGGTCCTTGTGCCCGACATCTACGGCTACCGCACCAACTCATGGACGCCGAAGAAGAAATACATACCTATTGCACAGGCTGAGCTCGACTCCGACTACCCTGCTCTCGTTCAGAACGATTACTAAACATTAACAACGTAAAAATCAATGACGATTATGAAAAAACTGTTTCAATATATCGCAGCAGCTTCATTTGCAGGACTGCTTGTGACAGCCTGTTCGCCCGACAGCTTCGACGGAGCCAACGAGGCGGGGAAGCCGACCATCGAGGGCACGGACTTCACCCTTGAGGTAGACCAGACTACCAACACAGTGAGAGCCACAGTAGCAGAGAAGACCGGACAATATCCTCTGTGGTACATTCCCGCCGTTACTGAAAACCAGAACGACGTCTACTCTACCCTCAACACCTTAGAGCGCACTTTCATCTATGCCGGCGACTACCAGATTAAGCTGCGCATAGGCAACCGCAACGGTGTGAGCGACGCCGAGGTGACGAAGACCTTCCACCTCGACAATACGATGATCAACTTCGGTCCGTATGAGAAAGCACTGGCTGGCTCTGAGGGCAAGACATGGCGCATCAACCGTGCCGAACCCGGCCACATGGGCTGCGGTCCTTCGGGCACGGCAGGCTCTGAGTGGTGGTCGGCCTCTCCTGACGAAAAAGCCGACTGGGGTGTCTACGACGACCGCATCACCTTTACACCCGACGGCAAGTATGTGTATGATCCGGGTGCTGGCGGTACCGTATACGTGAATACCGGCTGTTCCGTATTCTCCCAATACAACACCAACGACGGCAATGACTTCATGGCACCTGTGAACACGCAGGAAGCTACCTGGAAATTTGAGGCCAAAGGCAACGACGTGATGCTCACGCTACCTGCCCAGACACTCTTCCCCTACATTTCCAACGACGACCAGTGGAACAACCCGTCGTTCCGTGTGGAGAGCATTGAGAACACCGCCATGACCCTTATCTACGACAACGGCGGCATTGCGTGGCGCTTTATGCTCACCAGTCTGGAGGAAGGCCAGTCGGCCACTCCCGCCGGATTCCCCGGTTTTGATGCCGATGCCGACTTTAACATGTTCAAGAACTGCAACTACGAGATTACCACCTATTACGCCCACGGCGGCAGTTGGGAAGGCTATGGCGACCCGGCTTACACCGTCAACGGCAACAAGTTCACCATCCAGTATCCTGGCGAGACCGACATGCAGTGGCAGAACCAGTTCACCTTCCGCACCGACATGGTGGCAGCTGCCGACCAGCAGTACGACTTCTCCGTGGTGCTCGAGTCTTCTACCGACATCCCTGCAGCTACCGTGAAGATCTGTGAGCTCGACAACGACGATGCCGAGAAGACCCTGCTCCTCTACAATGCCAACGTAAGCCTTAAGGCAGGAGAGCCTCGTGTCATCTCTGCCGGCAATCTTACCGGTATCGACGTGAACGGCGTGAAGATTGTGTTCGACTTCGGAGGCAGTCCCGCCAACACCGACCTTGAGATACGCAACATCGTATTCAAGAACCATGCCGACGGCGGCGGCGATGCACCGTTCAACTACGACGACCCGGCCAACGCCTGGAAGGAAGTGGATGCCGAGCAGGCCTTCAACATGAGTTTCTGGTGGGCAGATGCCGGCTGGCAGCAGATAGGCAACCCGGAATTTGCCGTGGGTGAGAAGACTTATGGAGGCAAGGTGTACACTATCACCGCCAGCGATGCCACCGTGAGTGAATGGCAGGCACAAAACGCTTTCAACACCACTGGACTGGCCGTAGCAGGCACCGACCTCGTAGACTTCTCGTGCGTGGTGATACCGTCTGTCGACTCCCCGAGAGCCACCATCAAACTCTGTCAGGTGGACGACGACGACAACACGCTCATCTACAAGAACGACATCAAGTTGGTGAAAGAAGAAGCACAGGTGCTCCGCTTCGAGAACGTACAGTTGTCGAAGGGTGTGGATGCTGCTGCCGTGAAGCTGATATTCGACCTCGGCGGCTGCCCCGCAGACTTACAGTTCACTGTGACCGACATCACCCTAATCAGGAAAGCACAATAAACGAACCATGCAACAGGCCGTTCCTCCCTCTACGGGCAGGTTCGGCCTGTTAGCATAAAAACTATGACAAGAAAAAAATGAAGAAAATCCTATTTTTTGCCGCACTCTTCTGCTCAATAGCCATTTCGGCCTGTGGCGATGACGACGAGGACAACGGAGGTGGAAATGACTCCGTACAAGTGAGTACAGAAAATATCGAGTTTACCGGCAACGGCGGCTCAGCATCCGTTACAGTTACAGCCACCCACGAATGGGGTGCCACAGCTTCCGCCTCATGGATTAAGCTCGACAACACCAGTTCCACAGCCAAGCAGGGCACCGTCGTTGTGACGGCAGAGGCAAACCCCACGACGCAAGATCGCGAAGGCACAATCCTCTTCAAAGCCGGTACAGCCCGCGCCACCATCACAGTGCGCCAGGCAGCCGGTGACAAAGCTGTATACCCCGCCCCCGAAGGCTACTCCTTGGTGTGGCACGATGAATTTGACACTGGGAGTGAGTTGAGCGCAAGCAATTGGGTACACGAGGTGCAAAGCTCCGGCTGGGTGAACCAAGAGCTGCAGAACTATGTGAACCACACCTCCCCCGGCGGTGCCAATGTGACGGAGATACGCGACGGCAATCTGCGTATCAACTGCTTCAAGGAGAACGGCAAAATCTACTCCGGCCGTGTGTATGCCCATGTAAGTACGGGCTGGCAGTACGGCTACTTCGAGGCACGCATGAAGCTGCCGAAGGGCAAGGGAACCTGGCCCGCCTTCTGGATGATGCCTGTGGGCAACGACTGGGCCACCAACCCATGGCCTTTGTGCGGTGAGATTGACATCATGGAAGAAGTGGGTGTAGTGCCCAATGAGGTGTCGTCGTCACTGCATACGGAAGCCTACAACCACACCAAGGGCACCCAGAAGACCCACGCCATGACCATCGACAAGGCAGAGGGTGAGTTCCACGTCTATGCCCTGGAATGGACCGCCGACGCCATCACCACCTATGTGGACGGACAGGTGCAGTTGGCCGTTACCAAATCCCAGATGGGCAGCGATCACACCCAGTGGCCTTTCCACTATGCCTTCTACCCCATCTTCAACTTGGCATGGGGCGGCTCATGGGGCGGAATGAACGGTGTCGACGAGAGTGCACTTCCTGTGACCTTGGAGATTGACTACCTGCGCGTGTTCCAAAAGTGACCCCTAAAGGATTCGTTAACGTGAAAAGATTTGTTTCAGTGATAATCCTCCTAACACTTGCCCTGAGCCTCTCTGCCAGGACACAGGGCAAGTTTGTTAGGGTGGAAGGTCCCAATCTTGTGAAGCCCGACGGCACACAACTGTTCATCCAAGGCACCAACCTTGGCAACTGGCTCAATCCCGAAGGCTATATGTTCGGTTTCGGCCGCACCAACTCACCCTGGATGATAGACTTACTCTTCAAGGAGATGGTGGGTCCCGATGAGACGGCACGCTTCTGGAAACGCTTCAAGGACAACTACATTACCCGTGAAGACATTCTCTTCATCCGTGAACAGGGTGCCAATACCATCCGGCTGCCCTTCAACTATAAACTTTTCACCGATGAAGACTACATGGGGCTCACTGCCCAGCAAGATGGTTTCAGCCGCATCGACGACGTGGTGAAATGGTGCCGTGAAGCAGGTCTCTACCTCATCCTCGACATGCACGACTGTCCCGGAGGACAGACCGGCGACAATATCGACGACGGGCACGGCTATCCCTGGCTCTTCGAAAGCGAGGTGTCTCAGCAACTCTTCTGCGACATCTGGCAGCGCATCGCAAAGCGCTATAAGAACGAGCCGGTGATTTTGGGCTACGAACTGATGAACGAGCCTATTGCCCATTACTTCGACAACAAGGACGAACTGAACAAGCGGTTAGAGCCGCTTTACAAGCGTGCCGTGGCCGCCATTCGGAAAGTAGACCCCAATCACATCATTCTCTTGGGCGGTGCAAGGTGGAACAGCGACTTCTTCATGTTCAGTGACTGGACCTTCGACCACAACATCATGTACACCTGTCATCGCTATGGCGGTCCTGCCACGGCAGAGGCGATAAAAGACTATATCGACTTCCGCGACAAGACTTCCCTGCCCATGTATATGGGCGAGTTCGGCCACAACACCGACCAGTGGCAGCAGGACATGGTAAATGTACTGAAGACAAACAACATCGGCTATACTTTCTGGCCCTACAAGAAAGTAGACGGGTCGTGCATGATGGCAATAGACCGTCCTGCCGAATGGGACAGTATTGTGGTGAAATATTCAGAGACACCGCGAGGCACCTACAAGGAATGGCGCGAGGCACGTCCCGATCAGGCGAAAGCCCGCAGGCAGTTGCAGCAGT
Organism: uncultured Prevotella sp.; assembly: GCA_905235975.1. GTDB lineage: Bacteria > Bacteroidota > Bacteroidia > Bacteroidales > Bacteroidaceae > Prevotella. The sequence goes on along the minus strand of CAJONT010000068.1, from coordinate 5,563 downwards.
TTCTTGAGAACATCCGTTTCAAGAACTGCCATCCCCAGCAAAGCTATATCGAGTCGATGGGGTTGAAATCGCCTGCCAAAGCACAATAAGACAGTCTGCTGCTTTCAGACGGAAAATTTTCGGCCGACCCTGTTATCGGCCTTCATTGAGGAGGGAACTGCGGTTTCCTCCTTTTTTTGTATGTCAAGGCGTGCAAATGTCAGCATTTTCGATACAAACGAGCAAAAAACAGTGGTTTTTTGGGATAAAGAAAAAACTTTGCTATCTTTGCAAACCTAACTGAAAGACATCAGCACACCATGCGACACATCATAACCTTCCTCCTTCTGTTCATATCAGGTGCTCTCGTCGCCCAGCACCCCACCCTGCCGGAACTTTACCGGCAGATTGACGAGGCTATCGCCCAATCGCCCCAATACGTGGCAGAATACGAGGCCAAGATAGACCGGGTAAAGACCGACTTTGCCCATGCGCAATCGTTGCAGCAAAAGATGGAGCTATCGAAAGAACTGTATTCACTCTACCGTGCCTACAACAACGATTCCGCCCTCGCCTACATACAACAGCACATCACACTCGCCGACAGTCTCGGCAACACAGAGGAAGCCAACCACGGTCGCGCCCTTTTCGCCTTTCAGTGTTCCACCGTGGGTCTCTACACCGAAGCGCTCGACATCCTTCGTCCCATCCGCACCCATGCACTGAACAAGGAAGGTCTGTGCGACTACTACATCGCCTACATGCACGTGTATGGCGAACTGGGCTACTACACCGCCATTCCCACTATGCAAAGCCGCTTCTATCATCAGCAAGAACAATACCGCGATTCACTCTTCATGGTGGCTGACCCTGATTCGGAAGACTATCTGCTGCGCAAGGAGACAAGGCTCTACGCCGAGAAGAAATACGATGAAGCCCTCGCCGTGAACAACCGCCGCCTTGAGCTTGCCAAGCCTGCTTCTCACGAATATTCCATTGTGAGCTACTACCGTCATCTTATCTATAATATACAAGGCGACACCGAACAGGCAAAATATTGGTTGGCACAGTCGGCTCTCTACGACATCCGCAACGCCGTGATGGATCAGGCCGCCCTCATCTCACTGTCCGAACTCATCAATGCCGACGGCAATTATGAGCAATCGTACCGTTACATCCGTTTCACGTGGGACTGCAACAGCCGTTTCAACACCCGCATGCGCTCCTGGCAAATCAACCCCATCCTCACCGTGATAGAGAAGAACTATGACAGTGAGCTGACCCGCAAAAGCCGCATCTTGACAGCCACCATGACCGGCATCAGCATCCTGGCCCTGTTGTTGGCCGCCGCCCTGTTCTATTCGTGGCGGGAGCGTAAGCAGCTACGGCGTGCGCGCAGTGCCCAGGAGGCCTCCAACAGCGAGCTGAAGCGTCTCAATGCCCAACTGGCTTCTCAGGCGCAAACCCTTTCCGAGCTGAACGAACAACAAAAGGCGCTCAATGCCCAACTTTCTGAGGCCAACCAGGTGAAAGAAGAGTACATAGGCCGCTTTATGAGCCTGTGCTCGCAATATGTGAACAAACTCGACGACTACCGCAAGATGGTGAACCGCAAGATGAAGAATCGCAACCTTGACGAGCTTTACCAGATTACCAAGTCGACCGAACTGAAGGAAAAGGAGATAGAAGAACTGTTTGAAAACTTCGACTCCGTATTCTTGCACCTCTTCCCCACATTTATCGACGACTTCAATGCCCTTCTGCTACCAGAATATCAAATCCATCCCAAAGAAGAGCACCGTCTCACCACCGACATACGCATCTTCGCCCTTATCCGTCTGGGGATAGAAGACTCCTCGAAGATAGCCGAATTCCTGCACAAATCGGTAAACACCATCTACAACTACCGTGCACGCATCAAGAACGGAGCCGCGGGCAATCGTGAAACCTTTGAGCAAGAGGTGAAGACCATAGGACACTACACGGTATAAGCCCGAGGTAGCACAAAGCAGGCTTACATCACATCCACTTTTAAGACTGGGGAACGAAACGACATCTTGCAGCATATCAGCGTGTTGCACAATATTAAAGGCTTCTGTTTACCACTTTTTCAGTATATTTCAGAAGCAGTTGTTCGGAAAATTGCCTATATTTGTAACAACATTATTTCACCCTGACTACAATACCTAATCCAACACTATATGACAAGAAAAACCCTTTGTACAGCACTTTTGCTGACTGTATTTGCCACAGGCTGGGCACAACAGCTACCCCTCTATTTGGACGAGAGCCAACCCATAGAGAAAAGAGTGGACGACGCACTGCGCCGCATGACCCTCGATGAGAAGATTGCCGTGATACACGCACAGAGCAAATTCTCCAGTCCTGGCGTGAAGAGACTTGGATTTCCCGATTTCTGGACCGACGACGGCCCTCACGGTGTGCGTCCCGATGTATTATGGGATGAGTGGGAGCAGGCCGGTCAGACCAACGACTCGTGTGTAGCCTTCCCTGCCCTCACCTGTCTGGCAGCCACATGGAATCCGAAACTGTCGCTCCTTTACGGCGAATCATTGGGTGAAGAAGCCCTCTACCGCGGCAAGAACATGATTCTGGGTCCCGGTGTGAACATCTTCCGCACCCCGCTCAACGGGCGTAACTTCGAGTATATGGGCGAAGACCCCTATCTGGCCTCGCGCATGGTAGTACCTTATGTACAAGGTCTGCAAAACAAAGGCGTGGCGGCTTGCGTTAAGCACTATGCACTGAACAACGACGAGGAGAACCGCCACCAGGTGAATGTGGTGGTGAGCGACCGTGCCCTCCATGAGATTTATCTGCCCGCCTTCAAGGCCGCAGTGACCGAAGGCAAGGCATGGGGCATCATGGGCGCCTACAACCTGTATAAGAATCAGCACAATTGCCACAACGCCATCATGCTGAACAAGATTCTGAAAACCGACTGGCAGTTCGACGGCGTGGTGGTAAGCGACTGGGGCGGTTGCCACAACACAGAAGAAGCTGTTTACAATGGCCTCGACATGGAGTTCGGTTCCTGGACCGACGGTCTCACCATGGGCGCCACCAATGCCTACGACAAATACTACCTGGCGTTGGCCTACAAACAGGGCATCAAAGAAGGCCGTTACACCACAAAGGAACTTGACGAGAAAGTGCGTCGTGTGCTGCGGCTCTTCTTCCGTACCACGATGAACCGCCAGCGCGGCTATGGATTCCTGTGCTCAGAGAGCCACTATGCCGCAGCCCGCAAGATAGCCGGCGAGGGCATCGTGCTGCTGAAGAACGACAATCAAGTGCTGCCCATTTCACCGTCGGCCCAGCCCCGTCTGCTCGTAGTGGGAGAAAATGCCATCAAGATGATGACGGTAGGCGGAGGCTCTTCTTCGCTCAAGGTGCAGCGCGAGATATCGCCCCTCGACGGTCTGCGTGCCGTCTTCAAGAACGTTGACTACGAACGCGGTTACGTGGGCGACACCGGCGGCCAATACAACGGTGTGACCACCGGTCAAGACCTGAGCGAGAAGCGCGATGCCGACCAGCTCATTGCCGATGCCGTGGCGAAAGCCCGTGAGGCCGACTACGTGATTGTGTTCGGCGGACTGAACAAGAGCGACTATCAAGACAGCGAGGGCCACGACCGCCAAGAATACGGTCTGCCCTATGCGCAAGACCGTCTCATCGAGGCGCTGGCTGCCGTAAACAAGAATCTCGTATATGTGAACATCTCCGGCAACCCTGCCGCCCTGCCTTGGCTCAAGTCGGTTGCCGCCGTGGTGCAGGGATGGTTCATCGGTTCCGAAGCCGGCGAGGCGCTGACCGATGTCATCAGCGGTGAGGTGAATCCAAGCGGCAAGCTGCCCTTTACCTGGGTGGCCGACCTGAACGATGTACCTGCCCACCGTCTGGGCACCTATCCCGGCACATGGCGCGAAGACCATCAGATTATAGACGAGGAGTACAAGGAAGGCGTATTCGTGGGCTACCGCGCTGTGGAAAAATACAAGACACGTCCGCTCTTCGCTTTCGGACACGGCCTCAGCTACACCACCTTCCGTCTGGGCAAGGCACAGGCCGACAAGCAAGCCATCACCGGCGACGAACCCCTCCACGTCACCCTCACCGTGAGCAACACAGGCAACCGTGCCGGTGCCGAAGTGGTGCAACTCTACATTCACGATGTGAAAGCCAGTGTGGAGCGGCCTGCCAAAGAACTGAAAGCCTTCGAAAAAGTGTTCCTGCAGCCGGGAGAGAGCAAAGAGGTGACCTTCACCATCGACCGCCAAGCCCTGAGTTTCTACGATGAGACACAGCAGCAGTGGACAGCCGAACCAGGAGCTTTCGAGGCACTTGTGGGCACATCGTCGGCACAAATCGCCTCGCGCGTGAAATTCACACTCAAATAGTCTGTTTGACGACTTGCAGCGCCGGAATCTCCACCTTGAAAAGAGAGATTCCGGCGCTCTTTCATGCCCCCATTGATTCATGTCAAGTAAAGGGGCATTTTATGAAAAAAAAGAACGAAAAATTTGCCTGTGTCCGCACACAGTGTTAATTTTGCAGTGTCAAAAGACAAGAATGAGCCCTTAGGGTCTCGGAAAGACGAACGAAGAAAAGATATTACAGGATAAATAAAAGTTTAAAGTTATGGATGTATTTTTGATGACAGTGAACGTGCTTGGCATGATTGCCGAGGTGAAGGAAAAATTCCAAAAGGTACTTGGTATCTAAGCCTTCCACGTGTTGGATTCCGGGCAAAGCCCGAAGCTGTCGTGACCCCCACAAGGAGTCACGTTTTTTGTTAGTTCACATCGAAATCCATCTCATCCACATGAATAAATTTGTCCTCTTTCCATGTTGGAAACTACAAGTTGCTGTAATGTGAGATGATTCACCCAAAGCAAACAGTGCCCTCGTGCTTTGTTGACTATTGAGAGCCTTGCGAATTCAATGGCTGTTGGAGCCTGCACACCATTACCATTCCTGAAAGTGTGAACACCATCGGATACCGCACTTTTGATTCGTGCGAAGGATTTGAATCGGTCATCGCCATATCTGCCGAGCCTTGCCAGATGAACGACGAGGCTTTCACCCCGGGAGTCTTTAGACGAGCCATACTCTATGTTCCCAATGAGGCGGTGGAGAGCTACCGCAATGCAGAAGGATGGAAAAACTTTGGAAATATAAAAAGACACACTGATTGGCTGGCAGGAATAGAACCTGTTGTTGAACATACAGTTGGATAACCTGTGTTCGAGATTGGCAATCACCGTGTTAAACTGAGCAATCTCAAAGCCTACGAGCACATCAGTGTTTATCGCTTGGACAGAACAATGGTAAAGACGGTTGTTGCCGCACCTGATGGGAAAGCCATCCTGATATTACCGGAAGGTGGCATTTATGTGGTTCGCACGCAAGAAAAGTAACAGGACTGGCACCATCAGTGTTGTAGTGGTCGACAAGAGCCGTAGCGGCTTCAAGAAGGTCAAGAGCTTCGGTGTTGCAAAGACCGATGAGAAAGCCGCCCGTCTGTATGTCAAGGCTTCAGGGTGGATACGCAGGTTTG
>CAJONT010000067.1 GCA_905235975.1 uncultured Prevotella sp. | reverse complement strand
TGCACCATTAGCCTCCTGTTCACGACAGATACGATCAAAACCTTCGCCAAACTCCTTCACAAAGTGATATGCTTTGAGGAAGGCTGCAATCTTGGGATTACGAGAGAAGTGGATATGCCGGATGTTGTTGGGTTTCACCTGTCCAGGGAGTTTGCCAAATAAAGTCAAATCGGTGGCACCCCTAATAACAGTCTCTTTAAAACCGCCACCTGAGGATCAAGAAGTTACGTAGCTAATAGCAGCAATGTGCTTTAAAGATTATCAAATGATTCATATGTTCGCTCCATTATGTTAGCGGCCAAGGCGTCACCCATTTGCACGATGGTAACCAGTGGGTATAATTTCTTTGCCGCATCGTAATTCTTTTGCTCTTCATAGTTATTCAAGTTTACTCCCCAAGGCCCCATGTGCCAACGAATTGCAAGCATTTCGGCATCAGATAAATCCAGCCCACTACACAGTGCAAGTACCAACGACTTCTCGCCATGTCCCATCGGAAAGTCCTTAAAAGAAAGTTTGTAGCCTTCACAATCTTCCCAGTCGCCCAAAGGAGTTTTGTGCTTTCGTAAAGTTTTCTTGTAGACATCCGCTTTGCATATATCGTGAAGAAGAGAGGCAATGATTATGCTATCTCGATCGACTTCATTTTCCAAGTAGGGTTCAATGGTTTTCATTCCTTCCCATACGACAAGAGCAGCTTTACACGTGTTTAACGAGTGCAAAGTCAAGCCACCAGCCACATTCAGATGATGACAAGATGATGCAGGAGCAGTAAAAAATCCTGATTTTTCCAAATCAAGCAGCATTTCATCGACGCCATCACGTTCTGTAGAACGTAATAGTTGTATAAATTCTTCCTTGTTTTTCTTGAGGTCCATACGCATTATTTTTAGGATTAGCAGAATGTGGGCTGCCGTGCTTTATGTAGGGGTCTGCCGTGCATGGCTATGCTTCTATGGCCCAATCATTCGGGTGCAAAAATAGCCACACGTTGTCTCAAAGCGTGGGACATGGTGCAGAAAAATCCCTCCTGCTCGTTAATAGGAAGCATAGGCGAGCCCATTCCTGAAGATTTCGCGGTTGTCAATTTATCCTTCATGGCGCCAGAAGCATCTTGATTTCCACACAAAATAAGCGGCCCCTGTGTGAGGAGCCGCTCATTTTTGTGTTTTTGATAGTGAATGCCGATGGATGTTCCCATCTTACTCGATATTCTTGTTCAAAGGTATCATACCGGTTGGAGTCGTCAACACATTGTAGGTGAAAAACCTCTTGCAAATCTTATTTACTGTTTCCATAATCGTATATTTTTTTATTTATTATTTTTGTTTTCTGATGCAAAGATAGGGCGGTTCTCTGCCGAAAACAAGCATATATACGATTTTTCAATTCCTTTATCGCGACAGAACCCCTGCTCATGTGACAAAACAATGGGATGGGCAGGATTTCTGTCGTGAACGGGAATTTCTATGAGGAAAATAGCGTTCCCGCAATCTCACTCTTCACGATACCGGGCCGAAAGGGAACCTTGGGCGTTCGGGGTATCATACACCCAGAAGTCCCAATGGTTTACCACGGATTTTTCTACGACGACGCGCAGTGTCATTTTGGCCGGGGCTTTGATGCCGTCTAAGGGTAGCACTACGGTGCCTAACTGTGTGCCCTTGCCTATGGGGATGTCTTTACTGGGGAACGTGCCCGACTGATAGAGCACGGAGTCGTTCTGGAGCACCTTCCATGTGGTGGCGCAGGATTGCAGGTCGCCATATATAGCGTTCATCATCTCGATGGGCACACGCAGCGTATCGGCCGTAGTGTAGGTAAAGTGTGGGAAGCGGGCCAGCACGACAAGTGCGTTGCAGAACTCTCTCCACTCGCGTGACGTTACATTGTCCTTCTCCTTCCATTGCGCATCGAGGGGTCCCACGAGAGCAGTTCCGTCTCGGCTGCAGTCGTTCAGACTGGGCAGCATGAATCCAGCATAGTCAGACGTACACATGTTGCGCTCCATCTCATATTTGTAATAGAGCATCTGCATCCGCACGCTGTCCATCGGTGCCATGTCGCCTTGCCCAAAGAAGTCGTGGAGGGCCTTCGGGTGAGGGAGGCCGGGAGGAAACTCTTCGATGGAGGCCAGAAGGTCTTGTCCATCCTTCTTGAGGGAAGCCTGGAAGAGGCATAATGAGGGGTGATGCCCATAGGTGTCGACGATGCGCTGCGACTCATCCTTAGCATATTGTTCCATTCCATTTCCCTCACCGATCCAGGAGGGCACTTCCGGCAGCAGATATATCCCCACCTCATCGGCGGCCTGGAAGGCAGCTTCGGGCGGGCAATAGTTGTGGAAACGTACAAGGTTCAGTCCCCAATCCTTGTATTTGCGCAAGATCTGCAACCAAGAGTCCTTGTCCATGGGCGGGTAACCTGTCTCGGGAAAACAGCAGTTCTCCACTGCACCGCGCAGGAAGAGTGGTCGGTCGTTGGTGCGCACCCCGCCCCCTTTGGTATCGATGCTGCACAGTCCGAAGGCAGTCTCATAGGTGTCGTCGCCAGCAGTGATGGTAAGGCGATAGAGTTTGGGGTGAAACTCGTCCCATGAAACTAACCGCTGCCGGGTTTTGCCCTCTACCCACCGGCAAGAGGTGGACATGTTGAATACTTTATTGTTTTTCCAGTCTGCTGGATCAGTCTTACTCTGCAGTATGGTCCCCTCATCCCTATCTTTGAGTTTGAGTTCGATGTCATAGTCGTAAAAGGGCATGATGCGTACCGGGAAAAAATTGTTTTCGAGTTTTACCTCCACCTTGTACGAATTAAGGTCATTGGCGGTCTCGATGTTCACATGCCTTATGTTCAGCTTCTTCCATTGCGCCTGCAGCTCAATGAGCCCTGCTATGCCATTCCAGTTGCCCTGCGACTGGTCGGCCACATCCCCAATCCTGTTGCACACACGAACGGCAATCTCGTTCTGTTTTCCGGCCTTGATGCGGCCACTAAGGTCGTAGCGATGTGGTGTCGAAATCGACATCTGGTGTCCCACCTCACGTCCATTCACGTAGACAGTGGTCGCTATGTATGGGCGTTCCAGAAAGAGCGTGATGCGCTGTCCTTTCCAGTCCTTAGGCACATACACCTTTTTCCTGTACCACGCCACGCCGCTCTCGGGTATTTTCTTGACGTTGGTAATCGTCGAACCAGGCAGTTCCACGGCATCGTCGTAGTGGCGGCGGGGCTGCACGTTCACCATCGCTCCCTTCTCACGCACAGTCTCGTCGCCGACGGCAAAATCCCACATGCCACCCAAGTTCAGCACATGCTGAGCGCTGGTGGCAAGCAGTTCTGTCGTCAGTAGCAGAAGTATGATTGTAAACTTTTTCATATTCTTGTTAGCTTATCCTTTATGGCGACAAAGATACACATTTTTTTCTGATAAAACAACGAGTCTGCCTTACTATTATTGCAGGTGTGTTCTATAATTCTGAAAATTTTGAAGGCAGTGTTTCATCGGTTGACAAGCTTTTCCTCAAAAAAGATGAGCACAGACTTGACATTTTTATATAACAGCGATAAATTCACAATATTTTTATGTACTTTTGCAGTCGTAGAAACGTTATCACCCAATATCCAGACACCAAATTCACAAAAGTAAGATGATATATTTTTTCAGGACACTGTCACAGAGCATCATTGCCACAGAGGCAAACAGCCTGAGTGACGCCGACAAGCAGAAACTATGCTGGCTTTACGGAGAAGCCACCGCCCTGGCCCAAGAATCGCTCGACGGCTTTTTCGTGGGACCCCGCCGCGAAATGGTGACCCCTTGGAGCACCAATGCCGTGGAGATAACCCAGAACATGAACATGGAAGGCATTGTGCGCATAGAGGAATATTTCCCCGTGGCCAACAAAGATGCCTCTTACGACCCCATGCTGCAGCGCATGTACAACGGGCTTGACCAAGACATCTTCACCGTCCATCACCAACCTGAGCCCATCAGGCAGATTGACGACCTGGAAACATTCAACGAGCAGGAAGGCTTGGCACTCTCGCCCGAAGAGATAGACTATCTGCATGAGGTGGCACGCCAGTTGGGCCGTCCCCTCACCGACTCCGAAGTGTTCGGTTTTGCCCAGATCAACTCCGAGCACTGCCGCCACAAGATTTTCGGCGGCACCTTCATCATCGACGGCAAGGAGATGGAGTCTTCTCTCTTCGCCCTCATCAAGAAGACGACAAAAGAGAATCCCAACAAGATTCTCTCCGCTTATAAAGACAACGTGGCATTTGCACAAGGTCCCGTCGTAGAGCAGTTCGCACCCAAAGACCAGTCCACCTCCGACTATTTCTGCGTGAAAGACGTGGAGAGCGTTATCTCGCTGAAAGCAGAGACCCACAACTTCCCCACCACCGTGGAACCCTTCAACGGCGCAGCCACCGGCACCGGCGGCGAGATTCGCGACCGTATGGGCGGCGGCGTAGGCTCTTGGCCCATCGCCGGCACAGCCGTCTACATGACCGCCTACCCGCGTCTCACCGACGATAACGGGCACCGCGACCCGGCACGCTCATGGGAAGACATACTGCCTGTGAGAGAATGGCTGTACCAAACTCCCGAACAGATTCTCATCAAGGCCTCCAACGGCGCTTCCGACTTCGGCAACAAGTTTGGCCAACCCCTCATCTGCGGTTCCGTGCTCACCTTTGAGCATCAGGAGAACAACGAGAAGTACGCCTACGACAAGGTGATTATGCTGGCCGGCGGCGTGGGCTACGGCACCAAGCGCGACTGCCTGAAGAAAGCACCTCAGCAGGGCAACAAAATCGTCGTGGTGGGCGGCGACAACTACCGCATCGGACTGGGCGGCGGCTCCGTGTCGTCGGTCGATACCGGCCGCTACTCCAACGGCATCGAACTCAATGCCGTGCAACGTGCCAACCCCGAGATGCAGAAACGCGCCTACAACCTGGTGCGCGCCCTCTGCGAAGAAGATGTAAACCCCGTGGTAAGCATTCACGACCACGGCTCTGCCGGACACCTCAACTGCCTCTCGGAACTCGTGGAAGAGTGCGGCGGACGCATCGACATGACCCAGCTGCCCATTGGCGACAAGACGCTCTCAGCCAAGGAAATCATTGCCAATGAGAGCCAGGAGCGCATGGGCCTGCTCATCGACGAGAAGCACATCGGCCATGTGAAAGACATCGCCCTGCGTGAGCGCGCACCCATCTATGTAGTGGGCGAGACAACCGGCGACGCACACTTCTCGTTCGTGCAAGGCGACGGCGTGAAGCCCTTCGACATGGACGTGGCTCAGATGTTCGGCCACTCGCCCAAGACCGTGATGAAAGACAACACTGTGACACGCCACTACGACGACGTGAACTACGAGGCTGCACAGATAGACCAATACATAGAACAGGTGCTGCAGCTTGAAGCCGTGGCCTGCAAAGACTGGCTCACCAACAAGGTGGACCGCTCGGTCACGGGCAAGATAGCCCACCAGCAGTGCCAGGGTCCCCTGCAGTTGCCACTTGCCGACTGTGGCGTGGTGGCCCTCGACTACCGCGGACGCCGCGGCATAGCCACCGCACTGGGCCATGCCCCGCAGGCTGGCCTCGCCTCCCCGGAGAGAGGCAGCGTGCTGGCAGTGGCCGAATCGCTCACCAACATCGTATGGGCTCCCCTGGCCGAAGGCATGCGCAGCCTGTCGCTGTCGGCCAACTGGATGTGGCCCTGCCGCTCGCAAGAGGGTGAGGATGCGCGCCTCTATGCCGCCGTGAAGTCCCTGAGCGACTTCTGCTGCAAGCTGCGCATCAACGTGCCCACCGGCAAAGACTCCCTCTCACTCAGTCAGCAGTATCCCAACGGCGAGAAGATTATTTCTCCGGGCACCGTCATTGTGACCAGCGGCGGTGAGGTGAGCGACGTAAAGAAAGTGGTGTCGCCCGTAGTGGTGAACGACAAGAACAGTTCGCTCTATTACATCGACTTCAGTTTCGACTGGCTCCGCTTGGGCGGCTCCGCCTTCGCACAGTCAAGAGGCAAAGTGGGCGACGATGTGCCCACAGTGGCCAACGCCGACTATTTCGCCGACTGTTTCGACGCCATCCAGGAGCTGGTGCGTCGCGGTTGGATACTGTCAGGACACGACATCAGTGCCGGCGGTATGATTACCACCCTGCTCGAGATGTGCTTCTCCAACCAATACGGCGGCATGCACATCAACCTGCACGACATACAGTGCGACGACATCGTGAAGATACTCTTTGCAGAGAATCCCGGTGTCATCATCCAGGTGAGCGACACCCATAAGTTCGAACTCCGACACTTCTTCGAGGAGCGCGGCATAGGCTATGCCAAGATAGGCTACCCCTCGCCCAAAGAGCGCACCATCGAGGTGAAGAAAGACGAATATACCCACACCTTCGACATCGACCACCTGCGCGACCTGTGGTACAAGACGTCCTACCTGCTCGACCGCCGTCAGAGCCAGAACGGATGCGCCCGCAAGCGTTTCGCCAACTACAAGAACCAGGCTGTGGAGATGAAGTTCAACAGCGCCTTTAACGGCAAGTTGGCCTACTACGGCATCTCGGCCGACCGCCGCAAGCCTTCTGGCATCAAGGCTGCCATCATCCGCGAGAAAGGCACCAACGGCGAGCGCGAAATGGCCTATACACTCTATCTGGCCGGTTTCGATGTGAAGGATGTGATGATGACCGACCTTATCAGCGGCCGTGAGACACTTGAAGACATCTCCATGATTGTGTTCTGCGGCGGTTTCTCCAACAGCGATGTGCTGGGCAGTGCCAAAGGCTGGGCCGGTGCCTTCCTCTACAACCCCAAGGCAAAGGAAGCGATAGACCGTTTCTACGCCCGCAAAGACACGCTCTCGCTCGGCATCTGCAACGGCTGCCAGCTGATGATAGAGCTCGGCCTCATCAACCCGGAGCACACCTATAAGTCGAAGATGCTGCACAACAACTCCCGCAAGTTTGAGAGTGCCTTCCTCAGTTTGGAAATACCCAAGAACCAGAGTGTAATGCTGGGTTCGCTGAGCGGCAACAAACTGGGCATTTGGGTGGCCCACGGAGAGGGTAAGTTCTCGCTGCCCGAAGAAGAGAGCCAATACCACATAGTGGCGAAGTACAACCAGCGCGACTATCCCGGCAACCCCAACGGCTCCGACTACAACGTGGCAGGTATCTGCAGCGCCGACGGACGTCATCTTGCCATGATGCCCCATCCGGAGCGCGCCATATTCCCCTGGCAGAACGCTTGGTATCCCGCTTCACACCGTTTAGACGAGGTGACGCCTTGGATAGAGGCTTTTGTCAATGCACGTCAATGGATAGAGGAACACAAGCACTAAACCCCTGTGCGCCATGGCAAATTTCTATTGGGACAGTTTCAAGACCTTCTTCAAGATAGGTCTCTTTACCCTTGGAGGCGGCTATGCCATGATACCGATGATAGAATCGGAAGTGGTGGACCGCTACAAGTGGATTGACCGTGAAGAGTTTCTCGACACTATCGCCATTGCCCAGAGTTGTCCCGGTGTGTTCGCCATCAACATGAGCGTGTTTATAGGATATAAGATGAAGAAGACGGGCGGAGCCGTCTGTTCCGCATTCGGCACAGCCCTGCCTTCCTTCATCATCATCCTGCTCATTGCCATGTTCTTCGCCCGTTTCCAAGACAACCCGGTGATAGAGTCCATCTTCCGCGGCATACGGCCTGCGGTGGTGGCGCTCATTGCCGTACCCACCTTCAATATGGCCAAGACAGCCCATGTCACGCTGTCCAACTGCTGGATACCCATCATCTCGGCTCTTCTCATCTACCTGCTGAACGTCAACCCTGTCTTTATCATCATAGGGGCGGGATTGGCCGGTTATCTCTATGGTCAGTTCCTCAAATCCTCTGAGTAATGATTTTCCTCAGCTTGTTTCTCACCTTTTTCGAGATAGGTCTCTTGGGCTTCGGCGGCGGCTATGGCATGCTCTCGCTCATCCAGACCGAGGTGGTGGTACATCACGAATGGATGTCGAGTGCCGAATTTACCAACATTGTGGCAATCAGCCAGATGACACCGGGTCCTATCGGCATCAACAGTGCCACCTATTGCGGCTTCACGGCAGTGAAGAACGCGGGCATGGACGAAGCCATGGCTATCCTGGGCAGCACCACAGCCACCTTTGCCCTTGTGCTGCCCTCGTTCATCCTGATGATTCTTATCAGCCGCCTCTTCATGAAATATATGCACACCACTACGGTGCAGAGCATTTTCAGCGTGATACGCCCCATGGTGGTGGGTCTCTTGGCCGCTGCCACCCTGCTGCTTATGAACAGCGATAATTTCTCCACCCCAAAAGACGACCCGTGGCGTTTCTGGATTAGCGTGGCCATCTTCTGCGCCACCTTCTTCGGCACCAAGGTGGTGAAGATCAACCCCATCCGCATGATTGTCTATGCTGGATTCGCCGGTCTGCTGCTGTTGTGGTAGAGACAAAATCTGATTAAGAGAATTCATAGAACACACCTCAAATCAATTGGCCTTGAGACGATGGAAGAGAAAAAGAACACAAACCTTAGTCGCCGAGAGTTCCTGCGCCGCTTAGGAATAGGAACTGGTTCGGCCATGGCCATGATGGCCCTTGAGCCGCTGAACATCATGGCCCGTCCTACGCACAAAGCGCAGCCCGAATCCATCCATGACGACGAGCCCATACGCATGACCTACCGCGTGCAGCACGGCAGCCACAAACAAGTATCGCTGTTGGGGTTCGGCATGATGCGTCTTCCCGACAACCAGGAAGAAGTGAACAAGATGGTGGACTACGCCATCGCACATGGCGTGAACTATTTCGACACCGCTCCGAGGTATATGGGAGGGAGGTCGGAAGTGCTCACGGGCAATGCCCTCTCGCGCCATCCGCGCGACAAGTATTATGTTGCCACCAAGATGTCGAACCAGAATGCCGACTACTGGGACTTCGATAAAGCCAAAGCAATGTACTTGGAGTCGTTCGAACGGCTTAAGGTAGACTATATCGACTACTACTTGCTGCACAGCATCGGCGGCGGCGGTGTCGACAACCTGGAATCCCGTTTCATCCACAACCACCTGCTCGATTTCCTGCTCGCCGAACGCGAAGCAGGCCGCATCAGGCATTTGGGATTCTCTTATCACGGCGATGTGAGTGCCTTCGACTGGCTGCTCGACCACAACGACGACTACCACTGGGACTTTGTGCAGATTCAGATGAACTATCTCGACTGGCGCCATGCCTCGATGCGCTCCGGACGCCGACACGATGCCGATGCGGAATACCTGTACGACAAATGTGAGAAAACCGGTGTGCAATGTGTCGTCATGGAGCCTCTCCGCGGCGGCGCACTCGCGCGGGTCGACGCGGAGGTGGCAGAAAGTCTCAAAGCCGTGCGCCCCGACGACAGTCCGGCACGGTGGGCATTCCGCTGGGTGGGCTCCCGTCCCAATGTACTGGTTACGCTGAGCGGCATGAACGGTATGGATCAAGTAGAGGAGAATGTGGAAACCTTCTCACCCCTTGACCCCTGCACGGAAGCAGAGAACGATCTGTTGGAAAAAATGGCCGATAAGATATCCGGTGTGCCCACCATTCCCTGCACCACCTGTGCCTATTGCATGCCCTGCCCGTACGGAGTGGACATACCCAACAATTTCGCCTACTACAACGAGGCGGTAAACAAGAAAATCATCCCCCTGCCCGAGCGCGATGCCGCAGACTTCGCAGAACGCCGTCAACTGTTCATAGACGGTTTCAACAAGGCACTGCCCGACCGCACGAAATGGGCTCACAGTTGCCAAGACTGTGAGGAGTGCCTGGCTAAATGCCCGCAGCAGATACGCATCCCCAACCAGCTCTCACGTATTGTAGAAATTATGCGTAAAAGGTGACCGAGGGTCACCTTTTACGCATTCTTATAAACCGCTATTTATCCGATAACCCAGTCGTCAATCAGCTTGGTTGCGGTGCAGAAGTTGATGCCGATTTTGAACAGGCGGCGAGGGTCGTGGGCGAAGGGAGCGGCATAGCCTTTGTCCTCTATCTGCTGCAGGGCAACGGCAGCCGTCTGGTTGATTTTCAGCTCCAAGATATAGATGTAGTCGGGGGTCTGCATGAGAATGTCCATGCGCCCGTCGGTGGTGTGACGCTCCACGTCGACGTAGAAGCCCATGAGGCGGAAGAGGACGTAGAGCGTATTCTGGAAATAGATTTCCGTCTTACCCATCACCTGATAGTCACCGTCGGCGAAGAAAGCCTCCAAGCGCTGCATGAAACCCTCCGCATCGCCACGGTTGACATCCTTCACAAAACGGGAGATGGAAAACCGTGTCTTGTCGTCCGTCTTCGGCGTGTAGAAGGGTAGCAGGTACTTGATGAAGCCCTGCTCCACCTCGCGGTTCGGAAACCCCAAACGGTACTCATCGAACACGCTGTCGTAGCTCTTCAGCGTGAGGTAACCGCTCTGGTAGAGCAAAGGAAGCGGGTTCTCGTCCATGACGTCGATGCTGTTGAGCGTGTCTGACGACAGCTCCTCGCGGGTCATGAACTCCAAGGGATAGCCCGTCTTCTGCAGCTGATAGACCAGGAACGAAGGGGTGCCCGTCTCGAACCAGTAGCTGCGGAAGACACGGCTGTCGAGCGTGTTGAGGACGCTGAAGGGATTGTAGACGCCCTCCCTGGTATACTCGTTGAAGTAATAGCCGTCGTAGTCAATGCGCATACGCTCATAGCATGCCTCTTTGGTCATGCCGTTATTCTCAGCCAACAGCCGGACGCTGTCGTCGAAGTAGGCATGCAGTTCCTTCTCCGTGATGCCGCAGATGTGGGAGTAGGCGGGGAGCATGGAGATGTCCTTCAGGTTGTTCAGGTCGCTGAACACGCTCACCTTACCGAACTTCGTCACGCCGGTAAGGAAGGCGAAGCGGATGTAGCGGTCGCACGACTTCAAAACGCCGTAGAAGGCTTTCAGCTTGCTGCGATATGCCTGCTGCAACGCCTCGTTGCCGATGGCTTGCAACAAGGGCTTGTCGTATTCATCCACCAGAATGACCACAGGCGAGTTTGTCTGCTCGTAAGCCTGCTGGATGACATGAAAGAAGCGTTCCTCCGGAGCCCGGTTCTTGTATTCATCGCCATATAGTTTTTCCCACTCTTCAAGATGTCGGTTCAGTTCTGACTCTAATGACGATTCTACCTTATATTCGCGGCTGTTCAGGTCCAAATGCAGGATAGGATAGCGTTTCCACTCCTGTTCCAACTGGCTCAGGGCCAGTCCCTCGAACAGTTCTTTCTCTCCCTCGAAGTAGGCCTCAAGGGTGGACAGCAGCAGCGACTTGCCGAAACGGCGCGGACGGGAGAGAAAATAATAATTTCCCTCAGACACCATCTTGTACACCAGTTCCGTTTTGTCCACGTAGGCATAGCCACCATGACGCAGCTTTGCAAAACTCTGTATGCCAATGGGATATTTCATACTTAGGGCATTTTATTCATTATGAAACCACTGTCGTAGCCGGATTTTTGACAAAGATAGTGCAAATCGAACGCAATACAAAATAAAACACGAAGTTTTTATTTTTATTGCTGAGATGCAGCCTATCTTCGGCGACAG